>NZ_JBBNAH010000236.1:0-19014 GCF_037994325.1 Pseudomonas sp. | reverse complement strand
CAGCACACCCTACCGATCGTGGCGAGTTGGACGCCGTTACAAACTATCCGGATCGCCGACAAACATTTGAATCCGCGAACGCAACCAGCGCTCGGCGGGGTCGTTATCCTGCGCGCCGCGCCAGGCCATGGACAACTCAAAAGAGCGCGCCGGGATGCCTTCCGGTACATCCTCGGACCGCACGCCACCTGATGCGGTGAGGGCTGCCGCGGTGTAGTCGGGCACGATGGTGACCAAGTCGGTGCCCGACAGCAGCGTGCCCAAGCCATTGAACTGCGGCACAGCCAGCACCACTTTGCGCTTGCGCCCGACCTTTTCCAGCTCCTCATCAATAAAGCCGTTCAGGTCGCCAGCGAACGACACCAGTGCATGGGGCCGCGCGCAGTATTCATCCAACGTCAGCTTGCCCGGCGCCGAATCCGCGCGCAGCAGTTGCGGCTTGCTTTTGCGCAAGGTCTTGCGCTTGGCGTTGGCCGGCAGCTCATCGGTGTAGCTCACGCCCACGGAAATTTCGCCGGAAGCCAGCAAATTGGGCATCAACAGGTAGTTGGCGCGGCGCACCACAATCACCACGCCAGGCGCTTCGGCACGCACGCGGCGCAGCAGGGCCGGAAGTAATCCGAACTCAACGTCGTCGGAAAGGCCTATACGAAAGACGGCAGTGCTGGTCGCCGGGTCGAATTCAGAAGCGCGGCTGACGGCGGTAGAAATCGAATCCAGCGCCGGCGACAGCAAACCAAAGATCTCCGAAGCCCGCGCCGTAGGCTCCATGCTGCGGCCAGTTCGCACAAACAGGGGATCGTCGAATAAACTGCGCAGCCGCGAAAGGGCAGCACTGATTGCCGGTTGGCCGAGAAACAGCTTTTCCGCCGCACGCGTTACGCTGCGTTCGTGCATCAGCGTCTCGAATACGATCAGCAAATTGAGATCTACGCGGCGGAGGTCGTTACGATTCATTCAGCGCTACCCTGTACCAGAAGTGCTCTGGAGCTGTTCCCTGGAGCGAAAGGCTGACGGGCGGCGAGGCTGGCGTCAAGGTCGGCCATCATTGGTGTTTATGTCGACTATTGATAGACGCGGGTGGTTTTGCTGGTAAAGCCCCGATAAAGTCCGTGGCCATTGGGAGTCCACATGCGAGGTGAGCGATGTCCCGTGTAATCCGTTTCCATCAGTTCGGCCCAGCTGAAGTGCTCAAGCTGGAAGAACAACCCACCGCACAACCGGCGGCTGGAGAGGTTTTGCTGCGGGTTGAAGCCATCAGCGTAAGTTGGCACGACGTGCTCTGGCGCCAGAACCTGGCCCCCAGCCCGGCCCGTTTGCCTGCTGGCATCGGCCAGGAAGTGGCCGGCGTGGTGACTGCCGTTGGTGCTGGCGTGGAAGAATTTAAAGTCGGCGATAAAGTCGCCAGCTTCCCCGGCCATAGCGCCAACCAATACCCCGGCTACGGCGACGAACTGGTGTTGCCAGTGGCGTCCCTGACCCGTTACCCCGACGACGTATTAAGCGCCGTCGAAGCCAGCGGCTTTTACACGCCGTTTCTGATCGCCTATTTCGCCTACGTGGAATTGGCCAAGGCCAAAGCCGGGCAGAGCGTGCTGATCACCGACGCCTCAAACTGCTCCGGTCCGGCCTTTGTGCAACTGGGTAAAGCCCTAGGCTTGCGGGTTATCGCCGCCACTAAAGACGGCGACGACCGCGAGGCGCTATTGGCCTTGGGCGCTGACAAAGTCATCGTGACCGAAGAGCAAGACCTGGTCGTGGCCATCAACAAATACACCGACAACCGTGGTGTAGACGTGGTGCTCGACGGCCTGGGTGGTCCGCAAATGTGCCTGCTCGGTGACGTGATTGCCCCGCGTGGTCGCCTGGTGCTCTACGGCCTGCAAGGCGGTAACCAGACGCCATTCCCGGCCTGCGCCGCGTTCCAGAAGAACATCCAATTCTTCGTGCACTGCATCGGTAACTTTACCGGCAAGCCCGAACTGGATATTCCGCCGGACAAAGAAGCCGTAGCCAGTGCCTTAACCGCACTTAACCAACTGGCCCGCGACCGCGTACTGCTGCCACGGGTGGAAAAGGTTTTTGCCTTTACCGACTTCGTCGAAGCCCACCGCTACATGGAAAAATGCCCAAAACAGGGCCGCGTGGTAATCGAAGTAAACGAGTAAGCAACACGTCTAGAAAGGGCAGGCCAGCAATACTGGCTTGCCGGGGGTAGACCCTATCTACCCCTGAGCAGCTCGGCCGCCTGGTCGAGCAAGGCCAGTGGGTCGGGCGCTTTATGAATGTCCACCGACAACAGCTGGCGAAACTTCCGCGCTCCCGCAAACCCTTGCCCCAAGCCCAATACATGCCGCGTCACATGGTGCATGGCACCGCCGCTGGCCACGTGCGCCGCTATATAAGGCTTCAACGCCTGCAACGCCTCTAAACGACTGATCACCGGCGCCGTGCTGCCAAACAACTGCTGATCCACCTCGGCCAGCAGGTACGGGTTGTGATACGCCTCGCGGCCGAGCATCACCCCATCAAACGTCTGCAAATGTTCCTGGCACTGCTCCAACGTCTTGATGCCGCCGTTGAGGATGATCTCCAACTCAGGGAAATCCGCTTTTAACTGCGCGGCCACGTCATAGCGCAGCGGCGGAATCTCACGATTTTCCTTGGGCGACAACCCCGCCAAAATCGCAATGCGCGCATGCACAGTAAAACTGCGGCAGCCGGCATCCTTCACCTGCCCAACAAAATCCACCAACTCGGCATAACTGTCGCGGCCATCAATACCAATGCGGTGCTTTACCGTCACCGGAATCGACACCGCGTCCTGCATCGCCTTCACGCAATCAGCCACCAACCTCGGATGGCCCATCAAACAGGCGCCAATCATATTGTTCTGCACCCGATCACTCGGGCAGCCGACATTCAGATTCACCTCCTGATAACCCGCCTCCTGCGCCATACGCGCGCACGCCGCCAACTCAGCGGGCACGCTACCGCCCAACTGCAGCGCCAACGGGTACTCGGCCACGTCATGCTGCAAAAACCGCTGCGGGTTATCGCCACGTAGCAACGCGCCGGTGGTGACCATCTCGGTATAGAGGAGGGCGTTTTTCGACAGGATGCGCAGAAAGTAGCGGCAGTGGTGATCAGTCCAATCCATCATCGGCGCTACGGAAAAGCGGCGGGAAGGTTCTGGCTGGGCTGTGGCAGGTGAGGCGGTCATAGTCGGTATCTGGCAGGCGGGGTGTTGAGGGCGGGGAAGTCTATCAGGAACTCAATGCTGTTCCGATTCCACTAGGCGGGTCGGGGGCGCTGCGCGTTTTGGCGATGGGCAATTCGACCCTGCCGCTTTCGTCGTGACTATATGCCCTCAACCTTGCGTGCCTGCCACTCATCAAGATCGGTGACCAGTAGGGCCACCAACTGCAACGGGTCGCGGCTTTGCATAACCGCAAACATCAAAAAGCGCTTGCTGCGTGGCAGACGTTGGGCGCAGCGTTTGGCGGTAGCGCGTACCTGGACCTCGTTGCCGTGAATGCGCACGGCGAGCACCAGAGCCAGCACTGCGTCGGAGACAGTCATGGCAGTCAGGCCAGCAATAGCGCTTGCAGGCGGTCCTGCGCCGAGGCGTGCAGGCCGATCAACTGCAGGTAGTCATTAACCCCGCCGTATCTCTGCTCAATTTCCTCAAATGCGGCATCCAGGTAAATCGCCTGTACCTGGCAGAGCGTCTGAATCACGTCCTGCGCTGGCTCCTGGTCACACAGCGGTTGCAGGTAGCGGCGAATGGCGGCTTCGCTGCGTTCGCCCTGCCAACGTTCAAGGCTGAGCAAGTAGTCGGCATAGATCGCCTCGCGTTCCACACCCAAGGCGCTAAGCAAGATGGCGGCGATAAAACCGGTACGGTCTTTACCCGCAGCACAATGGAACACCAGCGGCAGTTGCCCGCCGGCGAGAATTCGGCCGAACAGTTGCGCCAGGCGCAAGGTGAACGCTTCCGGGAACATACGGTAGGTGACCAGCATGGCCTGTTCGGCCTCGGCCACGCCGGGTGTGCCGCTGAGCAGGCGGGTGATGGCGGCGTGGCTCGCGCGCAGGTCGGCGGCGATATTCAGGTTAAGCGTGCCCACAGGGTCGGTCGGCCAGCGGTTGGGATGCTGGCGCCGCTCGCTATCACTGCGTACATCACACAAGAGTTGCACACCAAGGTTTTGTAGCAATACCGCATCGCGGTCACTGAGGTTGGAAAAGTCCTCGGAGCGGTACAGCTGGCCGTAACGCAAGGTTCTGCCATCAGCCGCCGGCAAGCCGCCCATATCGCGAAAGTTCGGTGCACTGGCGAGCAGAGGAAGTGGGCGCGAGACAGTCATCGAAAGCTCCTAGGGGCGATGGCGCGATTTACTCGGCTACTTCGGGCTTGTGGAACAACACGGTTTCAGTGAATTCCACGACCTTTTCGCCGCGCTGGTTTTTGGTGACATGCAGCAAATCAAGGATGGTGAAGCCGCTGCTACTGATGGCTTTGATTTTGGCTTCGCCTTCCACGTGCAAGGTGTCACCGGGAAACGCGGCGGAGTGAATACGCGCCTGCAACCCGGTCATCCCGGCGAAAGGTCCCACAGCATGGCCTTCCAATACGTCGGCGACGACCTTCATCAGAATCGGTGAGACCAACCCCATCGAGTAGGAAATGATCATCGGCCCAGGCGCAAAGCGGTTTTGGTGAGCGCCGGACATATTGGCCTTGAGAAACTCCATATCGATGAAGTAGGGCTCGTGGAAGGCGGTGAGGTTGACGAAGTTGACGATGTCCGTCTCGGTGATGGTGCGCCGATGGGTGACGAATGTATGGATGGGGAATTCTGTTGTGCTGGTGTCGGACATGAACGGTGCTCCTCGGCTGTTTTTCTCTATTGTGAAAACAGCCGAGTGGGGCGGAGTCGTCGTATCCGACGAAAATACCCAGTGCGGTACGCGTCAGATTTTTTCCACCTGATGCACCGTCCACCACAACGTACTCGGCATCCAGCGCCGCAGCCGCCATGACATCGCGGTCATCGGCCCGGGAAATACCCACAGCTTGTTGCCCTTGAGCACACGCTCGATCTTGTCCAGTACCACCTCGGCGTTGATCGGCGGAAACACGTCGAAAATTTTCGGCCAGACCGTGGATTTGGCCTGGTCTAGCAGCGGCGTGGCGACAATGGGCGGGCACACGCAAACAATGCGCACACCGCTATTGCGGGTCTCGTGATAGAGCACTTCGGTATAGGCCGTGACCGCGTGTTTGGCGGCGTTATAGGCGCCCATGTAGATAATCGGCCAGTGCCCGGCCATGGACGCATAGCTGACAAACTCGCCGCGGCCACGGGCAATCATTTTTGGCAGCGCGGCTTTGGACAGGTTGACCATGCCGCCAAAGTTGATCGCCATGATTTTCTGGATAACGTCGCGTGGCTGCTCCATCAGCAAACCGAGCGGCATGATGGCAGCGGCATTGGTGAGGCGGCTGATCGGCCCCAACTCCGCTTCGCAGCGCTCGACAGCGGCTTCTACGGCGGCCGGGTCGGTAATGTCGACCACCAGCTTCAGCAGTTTGGGCGAGTTGCCCAGTTGCTCGAGGCCGGCCGCGTTGACGTCCATGGCCGCGACCGCCCAACCATCAGCCAGCGCACGTTTGGCGCTGAGTTGCCCGAGGCCGCTGCCGGCACCGGTGATGAACAGAACATTCTGATTCATGGAGCACTCCCGTTGGATGTTCCCGGTTAGCCGCCGCCGGGTTTTTGTTTTGGTTATTTTCCATCGTCATGGCCAGCGGCCTGTCGTCGCTTACGACGAGATAACGCGCACGGCCAGGTGCTACAACGGCAATTTGCCGGCCGCGTTATCCAGGGCGGTGGCGATGCCAGCGAGGTAACGCTGCACGGCGTTAGGGGCCCAGTTTTCTCCGGTTTTCAACAGGTAGCCGCGCACGAAGTGGTAACGCGCGGCGAGTTTGTCCAGATTGTCGTCGCCGGCGGGCAATTGGCTTAGGCGCTGTTGCACGGTAGCGTCCAGGGCATTGAGGGTGCTGTCGTCGAGCATCCACACCTGCACGGACATATAGGGAAAGGCGGTTATCTGGTAGTGCAGCGACAGTCGTTGCAGGTCCCAGCTCAATTGGTGCAATGCCTGCTGCTCAGCGCTGCCAGGTGTCGCGTTGGTGTAGTGCTGGTCAAGCAGCGTGAGCAGCGCAGCATGCTGTTCGATGACCTGCGGCAACCATTGCCGATAGGCTGGAATAGTGGCGCGGCTGTCGGCGGCGTTTTGCGGCAGGTGTTGCAGGTCGGCGACGACGGCGCTCAGTTGTTTGGCGCGGGCGCTGACATCGCTCAGCCCCAGGCTTTGCGCCTTGAGCATCAGTTGTTGCAGATCGTGCTGGTAGGCCTGGGCATTGCTCGGGTCGTAGGGCGTACCCAACGGGTTGTGAAACACCAGAGCGTTATCGACTACTGAATAGCTGAGGCTGCGCAATTGCTGGATATCGTGTTGGCTTGCGCCAGTCGCGACTGCGCTGCACATGCTAACCAGCAGGCACAGGCCTAGGTAGAGCAGCGTTTTTTTGTTGGCTTTGCTCACGGGATTTTCTCGCTGGGGGCGTGCGCCTGTTATGGGCCGCCGTTCACGCCATCAGGCGGGCTTGGGGCTGCGGTTGGAGGCGACGAAATTCATCACGGCGCCCACCAGCATTTCGCGCATCTGCTCAGGCGCTTTGGCGATCGGTGGTCGGTCTTTAAGGTGACGAATCACCGGCAGCAGGGTGATAAAACCGAGGATCAAGGAAAAGATCGCAATCGGCGTAATGCCGTCACCAATGCCGTCGGAGTAGTGGTTGAGCAGAATTTTCAGCTCATCCATCACGTTCTGCAGCGACAGGTCCACCAGAAACGCCTGGTTCTCCTCCCAGCCATCCACCAAGTTGCGTTGCAGCAGCTTGAGGTAGTCGGGGTTGGATTCCAGGTGCTCGAACATCACGTGGACAAAGTTGCGCAGGCGCTCTTCCGGCGACAGGTCGGCCTGCAATTGCTCCAGCAACGATTTGGCGTGGGTGGTGTACATCTCGGTCTCCACGGCCTTGAACAACTCTTCCTTGTTGCCAAAGTGGTGGTAAATCGACGGCAGGGTGATCTCCGAGGCGGCGGCGATATTGCGCATGGTCACGCCGTCGAAGCCGTGTTTGGCGAACAGCTTGGTGGAGACGTCAAGAATCCGCTGGCGCGAGCTGGCCGGGTTGAGTTCGTTCTTTTTCACCGATGGTTTCCTGATGCTTTTGTCTGTCCTGCGGTGCAGGGCGCCGCGTTCCTTGGCTTTGCCCCAGGCGACCGGAGTCGCGCCAGGGGCGAATCATACGGGCACTAGCCCAGTTCGGTCATGCCGTTGTCGACAATACCGTTGAGTGCCAGCTTCGGTCGGTGGCTTCCGCGCAGGGCATTGTTGGTTACTTCGAAATCGCAAATGCCCTCCACGCCGTTGTGCTCGACCCGGCAAATGGTGTCGACACAGGCGATGCCGTGAATCCACGAGACGATGCCTTTTTGCAGGGGAATGCATTGCACCTCGATCACTTCATCGGTGGTCAGGGTCATCACTACGTTGCCGCCGCGGTGGGTGAGGCCGTCGGCTTCCAGGTACACCAGAATGTCGACGTACTTGCAGTAGGTGATGGTGTTGTCTTTGATCACGCAACCGAAGCGCACCAGGTTGTCGTCCGAGCTGTGGAAGGTCTGGGCGAACAGCATGGTGCCGTCTTTCAAGGTGGCCGCCATCCAGCGGTGACCCACAAACACATCCCACTTGCGCGTGCCCCAGCCGTGGTCGCGGAAGGCCAGGCCATTGATCTTGAAGTGGTTGCCTTTGATGGTCAGTTCGCCGCTGACCTTGCCGGCCACTTCCATATGGTTGGGCGCCACATCATCGGCCATGGCGCCTTTTTTCGGGTAGATGTCCACCGGGGCGTGGTAGTCCTGCACATGCAGTTCGGCGCTGACGTCGGTGTCGTTGATTTTCCATACCGGGTGGTCGGTGTATTCGAAGATGCAGGTGTCGTCGCCGCTGTTAAAGGTGCGCCCGCTGCGGTCGCCATCGCGCAGGGGAATGCGCTCGTCGCGCTTGAAAATATGCGTGGGCGAAAACACGTAGTTCCATAGGGTTACCTGCGGGCCGCCGGCCACATTTACTTCATGGCCGATGCGGTGAAAGCCGCCAACCTGGTTTTCCAGATCCCACCACACCAGTACCACGCTGTCTTGCCAGAGCGGGTCACTACCTGGGGTTTGTGGGCCTTCCTGTGCTGGGCCGTACTCCAACACGCTGCCGCCGCCAGTTACATTCATTGCTGTGCTCCTTGAAATGAGGTGATCAGGCGCTGGCCTGGGCGCTGGCCAGCGCCATGCTCATAAACGAACGGGTGAAGCCCAACTCGACCATGGAGTAACGCAGGTCCTGGTTGCGGCCGCTCTGCATATTGCTGGTGCCACGGTTGCCGGCCAGGTTGGTGCGCAGCGCCGAGTACACAAAGCCAAAACCCATGGCCGCCGGGCTGACCGGCAGGCCGCCGTTGGCCAGGTAGTGGTTGATAAAGCGGTCCCAATCAATGTGCTGGGAGATATGCGGCTTGATATAGGCCAGGTCTTGTTCCGGCGCGCCAAAGCCCGAGCATTCCCAATCCAGCACAGCGGTCAGTTGGCCGTTGTCGAAGAGGATGTTGTGAATGTTGAAGTCGCCATGCACCAGAATTGGCCGGCGGCTGTCGTTGGGAATGTTGTGGCGCAGCCAATGCAGCAACCAGCGCATATAGGGCGAGGGCAGGTGGCCTTCACGGGCCATGTAGTTGTCCCAGCCTTCGAGGTTGTAGCGGTAGCAGTCCTGCACCGTGCCGGTAAGGATGCGCGGGTCTTCATAGCGCGCGATGTAGTCGCTGAACATCTCCAGCGGCAGGGCGTGCAATTGGCCCAGACGCTCGGCCAGCTGCATAAACAGGTCTTCGTCCACCTTGCCGCTCAGGCCGCCCAGAAAGGTGCCCGGGGTGGAGCCTTTGATGCGGTCCATGGTGTAAAAGTCGGCGTCCACGGTTTTGAATGATTTTGCAAAGTCCCGTGGCCTGGGCGCGGGATAGTCGATTTTGGCGATGGTTTTCAACAATGCGTATTCGCTTTCCAGGTCGCATGCGCCATGGGTCATGATCGGCGCCGGGTCGGTCTTGCGAATTACTAGTTCAGTGGGCTCGGCACCTGGTTGCTGGCGGTAGGACACGAAGTAGGTCTGCTTGCCGAAGCCGCCGGCCAGGGGTTCCAGGCGGGTGACCTCCACCTGGCCACCGCTGCCGTCCAGGCTATTGAGAAAGTCCTGGGTCAGTTGCAGGTCCAGCGGTTGTTTCAGGTTGGCAATCGTCGGCACTTGCGGCACCGGCAATTGCGCCTGCCGGTCGTAATAGGCCAATTCCCATTCGGCCAGGCGCTTGAGCAGGGCAGCGGTCTGTTCTGCCGGTGTCGACGACTGCGCCAACAGGTTGGCCAAGTGATCAAGGCTGGCACTCAGGGTTTCGTATTGCGCCAGCAGTACGTTGAAAGCGATATCGCTGCGAGCAATCACGGCCTCCGTGGCTTCTCGCCCGGCTGCGCCGCTGACGGCTTGCAGGCGCAGGGTATCGGTCAGCGCGTCTTGTAAGTCCAGACCCTGGATGATCATGTCGCGCAGCAGCTCGCCGGTGACATGCTCGCGCTTGAGCAGCTCGCTCAGCACGCCCTTGATCATGCCCAACGAGGCCTGAGCGTTACCCGATTGCAGCTCGGGGGCGATGGTGTCGGTCAGAGACTTCAGTACGATCGCCAGGTAGCGGTCATTGGCGGTGAGTTTCATTGGGCGAGGTCCTTATTGTTCTTCTAGAAAAAGGTCAGGCGGCGATCAACCCGCTTTCCAGCACGATCAACACAGCACCACTGAGCACAATCCACGCCTCACACGGCAGGCGCAGTTGCAGCGGGGCGTGTGCCGCTTCCATAAAATGCATCAGCACCAGGCGCGCTTTGATAAAGGCCAAGGCGATAATCACCACCGCCTCGATGCGCACGTTCGCCAGCAGTTGGCCGTGGCTCCAGGCCAGGCCCCAGGAGCACAGGGTAATGGTCATCAGCACCAGCCAGACCAGGCTTTCGCGGGAGTAGAAAAGGGCTCTCATGCTCTTAGCGCACCAAGTAGATAAGCGGGAAAATCACAATCCACAGCAGGTCGACCATGTGCCAGAAAATGGCGCTGCTCTCCAGATTGTTGATGGTTTTGGCGTCCAGCTTTCCTTCGCGAATTACCACGGCGAAGTACACCAGCAGAGGCAGCCCGAGCAGCACATGGGCGAAGTGCATGCCGGTAATCAGGTAGTAGAAAAGAAAGAAATCGTTGGTCAGAAAATTGATGCCCAGGGCCGCTTTCTCCTGGTACTCGAACAACTTGATCGCTACAAACCCGCTGCCACACAGCACAGCCGGCAGCAGGAACCAGCGGCAGGTATTGGCCATTTGCAGGCGCGCCGCTTTGACCGCGATCACCACAAAGCACGAGCTGGCCAACAGCAGCAGGGTATTGATCGAGCCGGTGTGCAGGTTTAGCGCCTGCTGGGCTTCCACGAACAGCGCGTTATGGCTGCTCTTGGTATAGGAATAGAGGGCGAAAAACATCGCAAAGCAGACCATGTCACCGAGCAAAAAGAGCCAGATGAGCTCGTCGCCGGGAATGCGCTTTTTCTGCTTTTCTGGCAGAGGGTGAAGGCTTAAATCAACTGCGTTCATAGCCGCTTCCATTTTTATCGGGTGGTCCGAGCGGGCTGCGCTACGGCGGGCCCACCCGGCCACACTGGTTAGGCGGTAGTGCTTAGCTGTACACGGCTTTAAGGTGCGGCAGCGGGTCTTTGGCGTTTTTTGTGCGGGCCACCAGGGCAGCGGTAAAGCCCACCACCACCAGCGACAGGGCCAGCGACAACAACGTCAGCAAACGCGTGGCGATCCACGGCATATCCCAGTTGAGCGACATAAAGTACGGCCACGACACCATGCCGTAGGCCGCGCCCATCGCAGTGATCGGCACCAGCACGATAAACCAGCGTTTGAAGCCCGCCAGGTAAGGGTTAACCAGCCACAGCAGGAAGCCCACCAGCAGCATTGAGGTGCCATTCATCCAGCCCCAGGCGACCGGAAAGCCGAAGATCTTGAACGAGGCGTCGCCGTAGTAGGTGTACGCGCCCGTGGCGGTGCCCGGAATTTCCATGATCACGTCGCTCATGGAAATGATCAGCCAGATGACAAACACGCCTTTCACATCCAGGCCTTCCTTCATCTTCAGGTACGCCCAGTAGCCGGTCATGGCGATAAAGAACACGTAGCACGGTGGAATCAGCCAAGGCACGTTCAGGTCGAAACCGACAAACGCTGGGCCGGGCAGGTTGGTTGGCCACCATAGGTGGCCGAGGTGGTCGAGCATCGGTTCCAGTAGCGAACAGATAAAGCCGCCGATACACATCAGCCCCGGAATATCGTCCTTGTGTTTGAAGTAGCGATACAGCGCCCAGGGCAGTACCGCCAAGCCAAAACCGCCGGCCCAGATGGTAAAGAGGTTACCGATCAGCTCATTGGCCATGTAATCGGCGGGTACAGGCAGTGCCTGACCGACGACTGTTTCCATCCATTTATCGAAAAATGACATGAGGGTTTACCCGTCTTGTTGTTGGTGGGTGGGTTGTGTGCGCGCTTAGCGGCTGTCTTTGAGCACCGTAAGGGCCGCGTTGCGACCGGGCAGGCCGCAGATGCCCGCGCTCGGGTGGGTGCCCGAGCCGCTCAGGTACAGGCCCTGAACCGGGATTTTGTAGCCCGCTAGGCCTTTGGCCGGGCGGTTGTGGGCAAAGCGGGTGATATAGGGGTCGCAGTGGTAAACGCTGCCGTCGATGGCGTGGAAGCGTTTCTCGATATCTGGCGGGCACAGCGGCCGGCGGGCGATTTCGAACTCTTCGATACCGTCATAAATGCGGCTGGCATCGGCCACCAGGGTGTTGGTGATCTGCTCGCGGGCTTTGTCCCAGCCAATGTGCGGCTCGAACGGAATCAGGCCGGACCAGAACCAGAAGGTGTCGTGGCCGGGCGGGGCCATGGCCGGGTCGAATTCGGTGGTGATCTGCGACAGGCCGGCAATCACATCCGGCACCAGGCCGCGAATGCAATCTGTGTAAGCCTTGCGGCCGTCTTCATAGGTGGACCACTGCAAGGTGCCCAAGCGCATATTGCCGTCCCAGCCTTGCGCCTTACGCCAGGTGGCGCTGCGGGTTGGCGTGATTTTGCCTTTGAGGGCGATGTTCAGCTTGTAGTCGGCGATGCCGCGGTTGGCGGTCGGAATAAACTTGGCCTTCACCTGGGTCGGGTGGTCGAGCAAGCCTTCGGGCAGCATATGGTTCAGGACCATCTTCGGGCTGAAGGCGGTGACCACACCTTTTTTCGCGCGAATCTCTTCGCCGTCGTCCAGCACCACACCCACCACACGTTCGTTTTCCACCAGCATCTGCTTGACCTTGGCACTGCAGCGCACGCTGCCGCCATGGGCTTCCAGGCAACGAATCAGCGCGGCGGGGAAACCGCCGGTGCCGCCTTCAAACATGGTGACGCCGTACTTTTGCAGCACACCCAAATAAACCATGGCGAACGAACTGTGGTCGGCGCGGAAGTCCATGAAGGGCAGGCCGGTGAGCAGACCGGCGCGGACGATATCGGTCTCGAACAACTCTTCGAGCGTGCCGGCGTGGGTGCCTGTCATCAGCTTGGCAATCGGGCCCAGGTGCTTGAGGTTGCCGACCGCTTTGGTCAGCACTTTGAACATGGCGTTAAAGCTCGGTTTGGTCGGGTTTTCCATGGCCAATGGCAGACCGATACGTAGGGCGGCGTCGATGGTTTCCGACATTTGCAGCCAGGCCTGGGCGTCTTTCTTGGAGAAGTGCGAGATCTCTTTGGCGGTGCGGTTGGCATCGCGCCACATGCCGAAGGAGGCATCACCGTCGGAGCACAGTTGGTAGTGGCACGGGTCGATCAGGCGCTGACGCAGGCCGAATTTCTTTTCCAGCTCCAGCTCGTCGTTGATCGGCGACATGCGGAACATCGAGGCGTGAATCGAGGCCTCGTTGATGATGTGTTCTGGTGCTTCAGGGGCCATGGGGTTGGTGCAGGTCATGCCGCCCGGCGTTTGGTGAGCTTCCACCACCAACACTTTGAGACCGGCTTTGGCCAGGTAGCACGCGGAAACCAGGCCGTTATGACCTGCGCCTGCAACGATTACATCGACGTTTTGCATGAACTGTCCTCGTTCTTGGAATTGTTTCGGCGGCTTTGGCGAGCTGCCTTTTTCGGGACTTACGAAGCTTTATATAACGTTCGTTATAGTGCCGAGTCTAGGGTGATCAAATTCCGCCTGTCAATCGCGCAGAGCGGGTTTATTTGCTGTTTTTTTATCTCGGGGCGGCGTTACACCTGGAACTGATCGACAGCCAAGCGCAGGCTGCCTGCCGCGCCGTCCAGGGCACGGGAAACCTCGGCGGCGTGGTTGCCGGTGTCGCAGTTTTCTTCGCTCATTAGCGCCACCGCTTCGATGCGCCGGCTAATGGCTTGGGCGCTGCGGTCTTGTTCGGCTAGCGCGGCAGACACCTCGCCAATGGCCTCGGAGACCTGGCTGGCGCTGGTGAGAATGTCGCTCATGCTCGCGGCTGCGTTTTCCGATAAGGCGCGGCTTTCCCGGGTGCGCGATGCCACCCCGGCCATGTCGTCCATGGCCTGTTTGACTGAGGCCTGCATGGCGCCAACCATTTCGCGAATTTCATCCGCCGAGCTGCGTGTTCGTTCCGCCAACTGGCGCACTTCATCGGCCACCACCGCAAAGCCGCGGCCTTGCTCACCTGCACGCGCGGCTTCAATCGCTGCGTTCAACGCCAGCAGGTTGGTTTGTTGGGCCACCTCGCGAATCACCTTGACGATGGTGGAAATCCGGTTGGACTCAGTGCCCAGCGCACTAATGGTGTCGCTGGCCTTATTCACCTCGCGCACCACCTGGTCATTTTCCTGCGAGGTGCGCTGAATCGCCGTGGCGCCGGAGTCCGCCGCGGTGGCCGCATCTTGCGCACGCGCCCGGGCGTCCTGGGTACTGGAGCTGATTTGCGCGATGGCCGCGCTCATATGTTCAATGGCGCTGGCAATCGCGGCAGCCGCTTCGTTCTGTAGCGTTGCGCTGCTGGCCACGCGCTGCGCCATGGCGCTGGTTTGCGAGGCCGCCTGGTCGATTTTGCCGGCACCGCCCATTACTTTCACCAGCGCGCCTTGCACCCTTTCCAGCAACAGATTGAACGCACTGGCGGCCTGGCCCACTTCGTCACGGCCACCTTCCTGAGCACGCAGCGCGAAGTTGTTGGAGGTGCCTACTTGCTCGATGGTGCTGCGCAGGCTCTGCAACGGCAGCACCACGCTGCGCACGATCAGCATGGCAAACAGGCACAGGCTGACAATGGCCACAGCAAACAGGCTGACGATCAGTTTTTTCGCCGTGCCGATAAAGGTCTCGCCATCGCGCTGGGCCGCTTCGGCCTGAGCCACACCTAGCTTGACCAGTTTCTCCAGCGGCTCGCCCATGGCATGGATGGAGCCGGCCCAGGAGGGCGTGTTAGCCAGCAGATCAAGAAAGCGGATATGCACGTCTTCCCAGGCGCTGGCCGCGATCAGGCTCTGGCAGATTTGCGTCTGGGTTTCATCGGCGCTTTTGAAGTCTTCCCAGCGCTGGCTGAACTCATCCCACAGGGCTTGCTCTTCACTGTTTTTGGGTTGCGCGGCGTAGGTGGCAAAGGCCTTTTCAGTCAATGCCAAGGCTGCGCGGTGGCGGCTGAGAATATCGCCAAACAGGTCGTGGGCTTCGGCCAGCCCATCGCTCTTGTCGTCGTATCCATCAAAGGCTTCCGGCCGCCAGCTCGCGCCTTCCTGCATGGCCGCCACCGACGCCAGGCGTGCGTGGCGCAGCGAGGCGAGGGCGTCCACCGCCACCAATGAATTGCTTACATCCTCCATGGCGCCGCCCGCATTGCGGATGCCAAACCAACCAGCGCCGCCCACCAGGGTCAGGCTGGAGATAAAGCAGGCAGTGAGCACATACAGCTTTAACCGCACGCTGAGGTTGCGCATCGAACATCCTTCCGCAGGGGAGAAGTGCTTTTTATTAGGTGCGCAGAGGCTAGGGCGGCGGGCAGGCGCTGAGGTCGTCTCTATCGACGATTTTGCCCCGTGCCGGTGGCGAAATACCGGGCAAAAAAAAGCCCGCGTACAGGGCTGTGCGCGGGCTAAAAGTTGTTGCTCACTCAACCATCGATTTCGAAGTAGTCGGCCTTGCCGGCTCCGCAATCGGGGCACATCCAATCATCAGGCAGGTCTTCCAGGCGCGTGCCTGGCGGTACGCCGGTATCCGGGTCGCCAAGGCTTTCATCGTAAATATGCGAGCAGAAATTACATTGCCAGCGTTTCATCGTCTGCTCTCCTCAAGGCGCCATATGCACAGTCGGTTGGATGGCAAAGCCGTGCTGAATCTGCAAGTTGCGCTGCATCAGTTCCGGCTTGAGCAGCTTCCATGCTTTTACATGCTGGTACGCCGGCATGGTCGGGAACAGATGGTGAATCAGGTGGTAATTGTGGAACTGGAACAGCGGCGTCAGCAGCGTTTCGTTGCCCAGGCGGATGGAGGTGGCCAGGGTCAGGTCGTGCTCGGACTCCACGTCATCCTTCACATGGGGCAGCCAGAAGAACACAAAGCCCACCAGAATGAAGGTCAGCCGCGAGGGGATAAACCACAGCAGCAACACTTCCATGCCGTAGCCAAAATAGGTCAGCACGGCGGCGGCTACGGCGGTGGCGACAATGTTCGGCACAGCGGCCTTGAGTTGGCGCATGCCGATAGGGTCGCGGTGTTTGAGGATAAAGATCAGATAGCCGATTTCCAGCCACATCCAGCGCAGCGGCAGGCTCCAGGCAGCGCCGTGCATCCAATTGTCCGGGTCTTTTGGGCCATTGGTGAAACGGTGATGTTGGATATGCGCCCAGCGGAAAATCCCCAGGGTGATTTGCGGCGCAAAGGTGGCGATACCGATATGCCCAAGCAGGTCGTTGAGCTTCTGGTTTTTCGCCGCCGAGCGGTGAATGGAGTCATGGGCCACGGTGAATTGCCAGTACATCAGAAAGGTATTGAGCAGGCAGGCCCACCCCAAGCTGAGGTGGCCGAGTACCGCCAGCACATCGGCGACAATCACGCCACCGGTGGAGGCAATCAGCAGGCCCAGCACCATGGGCGAAATGGTCGGCACGTTGGTCAGCTCAGCGATGGCTGCGCGTTTCTCGGTGGGTACGGTGAAGCGAGCCAGGGCATTGTTATTGTTGGTCATGGTCTTCTCCTCTACGTCAGGCAGGTTGTTGAACAGGGTGTGCGGCACTGCAGCCAGCACGCAAAAAGGTGTCGATCAAAGGGCCAGCCATCTGCTGCAGCGACAGCCCGTGAATCAGTTGGTTGGCCGCATGCAGGGAGAGCATCCCGTGCAGCAGGCTCCACAAGCCGTGGGAAAACATCAGCGCATCGCCGTGCAGGCGTTTTGCGTTGATAGCGGCTTGCACCAGGTCTACGCAGGAGGCGAAAACCTCCCAGCGTTGCGCCATCAGCGAGGGGTAGTCGGCCAGGTCAGGCTGGCTATCGGAAAAGATCAGGCGGTACTTCGCCGGTTGGCTGCTGCCAAATTCCAATAGGCCCATCAGTGCGGTGCGAAGACGCTCGAGGGGATCGCTCTCGCCGCTGTCCTCTGCCGGGATGGCCGCTGCTTTGAACTCCAGAATGCACGCGCGGCGCATCTCGGCGAGCAGCGCTTCCTTGTTCTCGAAATAGCGGTAGCCCACCGTGTGGCTCAGGCCAACGCGCTTGGCAATTTGCCGCAGCGACAAACTCTCCGGGCCTTCTTCCAGATAAAGGCTCAACGCACCCTGAATCAGGGTTTGTTTGATGTTTTCGGTTTCATCGGCGGAGTAGACGGGGCGTGCCATAGGGTCACCAGTCAGTCGAACATGGCTTCACCCTAGCAGCCAAAATGGGTTCTGTTAACACTGTAAAATTAACGTTGGTAAAAATACCGCCATTGTTGGTTTGGCGGAAAAGCTGCGTTATCTCAATGAATTGCTTGGAAATTTCACTGTTCGCCGCGTTGCTTGCCGCACCTCTCGCGTTGCGCTTGTAACTGGCGTGCTAGAGCGCTCGCTGCCCTTTGTCGGACAATTTTCACCGTGGCCAATAAAACCGTCGAAACCGACGAGCAGGGCATTGGCGCTGCCGCAGACCCTGAGCGCCGCCATAAAACCGCAGGGGGCGTTACATCATGAGCAAGGTTGAAGAAGTGAAACGCCAGGCCATCCGCCTGATGGCTGACAAGGGCTTTGAAGCCATGTCATTACGTCAGCTGGCGACCGCGCTCGGTGTGCGTTCGGGTTCGGTGTACACCCACTACCGCAGCAAAGGGCAATTGCTCGTGGATGTGCACTGCGATTACCTGGAAGACCTGCTGTCGCAGTGGATGGAGCAGCGCCATCAGCTTTTCGATAGCGTGCAGATGCTGCGGCGTTTTGTGAGCGTCTACGTCAACTTCCACTACGCGCGTCCCGCCGAGAGCCGCATTGTGCAGTTGGACTTTCGCAGCCTTGAGGGTGAAGGCAGAACCCAGGTGTGTGAGCTCAAGGCTCAGTACGAAGCTGAGCTGGAGGCCATTCTGCAAACCGGCGAACAACGTGGCGTTTTCCAATTCGCGGATCTGTATGGCACTCGTCTGGCCATCTTCTGCGTGCTGCAAGGAATCTGCGCGGACCAGGTATGGCCCGAGTCGCGTGCGCTGGAGGTGTGTTTGAGCAGCGTCACCAGCCTCGCTGGCATTTCTCTGCCGGCCAAGGCCCGCCATCACGCCGATCTGCGTGTGCAGGGGCGAGTGGCCGCCGCACTTATGGCGGCTCGTTCGTAGAGCGGCGCGAGGGAATTCGTCGAAAACGACGATGGGGGAGTGGGTCCCGATCCCTAGAGTACGAAGCGTTGAGTCTTTCTACTCTCGAGGTTCGCGATGACTACGGCAAACTCCTCCCATGACTGGAGCAACCTGATCCAGACCGATCGGGTGCATGGTTCGCTCTACACCGACGAGCAGGTGTTCCAGCAAGAACTGGAAAAAATCTGGTACCGCACCTGGGTCTACGTCGGCCATGTCAGCGAAGTGCCGAATGCCAACGACTTCGCCCTGAAGTCGATTGGCCCGCAGTCGGTGATCATGACCCGCGACCGCGACGGGCAGATCAATCTGCTGCTCAACCGCTGCCCGCACCGTGGCAACCAGGTCTGCCTGGAGCATCGCGGTAACCGCGGCTCCTTCACCTGCCCGTACCACGGCTGGACCTTCGCCAATAACGGTAATCTGCGCGGCTATCCGTTTGCTGCCGGCTACGAAGGTGCAGACCGCAGCCAGTTGGGCATGAGCAAAGTCGCCCGGGTCGGCATCTACCAGGGTTTTGTGTTTGGCAGCATGGCCGCCGAAGGCCCGAGCTTGGACGAACACCTGGGCGCCGCCCGCGCCTCGCTGGATGCCCTGGTGGAAACCTCGCCAGAGGGCGAAGTGGAAATCACCGCCGGCTTTCTGCAACACAAAGCCAAGTCCAACTGGAAGTTCCTGGTGGAAAACGAAACCGACGGCTATCACCCGCAGTTCGTCCACGCCTCGATTTTCGATGTGGCCAAAAGTGGCATCGGTGAGCTGTATAGCGCCGACTCCACGGCGGTGGCCCGCGATATGGGCGATGGCCACAGCGAGATCGATCTTCGTCCGGAATTCCGCCGTATCGGCAAAACCATGAACTGGTTTGGCACCACCGAGGACCGCGTGCCCGAGTACGCAGCCAAGATGCG
>NZ_JBBNAH010000235.1:0-5304 GCF_037994325.1 Pseudomonas sp. | reverse complement strand
ATCCACCACTACGTGCAGGCCAAATTCGTCGGCCAATTGCAGGCCGTGGGCGCCTTTGAGAAAGATGGCGTCGACGTTGCCGTGTAGCAGGCCGATCAGTTCACGGTTGCTGCGCCGTACACGCTTGCCGTCTAGGCGCACCTGAGCGCCGAAGATATGCCGCACGGGAATGTCGCTGTGGGTGCCGCCGTAGGGGTAGTCGACCAGTTCCATGTCGGCCACGTGCAGGCCTTCCAGGCTTAAGGCGTTTTCCAGACCGCGCAGGGCGGTGGCGCGGCTAAAGTCGATTTTTACGTTGGCCCATTTGGGCAGGCCAAAGCGCCGACCTTTTAGTTCGCGGATGCTGTTGATCGGGTTGTCGGGGTTGCTGACGATCAGCTGAATTTCGTCGGTCCAGGACAATCCCAGCAAACGGGTTTGCGCACCGGCAGCACGGGCCCAGATGGCGGGGATATTGCCGCCGTGGCGCACCGAGTTGGCCAGGTGGTGGTCGAAATGCGCTTCGCGAATTTCGCGGTCGTTGGATTCGCGCAGCGCTTGAATGGTGGTGCCGAAGGGCCGAAAGGCTTGTGCCAGTCGGCCCGATTCGACGGCAATCCCCAGCCCGGTTGGAACCGGGCTGTGGGTATACCAGAGGGTATCAAGGGGTGTGCTCATGGGGCCTGCTTGTAGAGGTCTTGTGAGCCTGCGTTCAGCCCGCTAGTGCGGTAGCTGAGCGCAGGGTTTGCAGCGGACGTGGGTCGATCCAGTCGCGTACCGAAAAGGTCTGCGGAATGAAATTCCAGCGGTGCAGGAAATGGGTGAAGTCCTGCAAACCGAGAATCGAGTTTTCGTGCAGGTCGGTGCGCAGACGCAGGTGGGCGTCTTCGCCATAAGCGGCGGTGACGTAGAGTTCGCTGCTGTTGGTTTCCCGGGCCAGGTAGCGGCGGGTGTCTTCGGGGTGGTTCCAGGCCCAGGCTTCGGCGCGGATCACCGAGTCGAGAATGCCGACGGCAGCGTCGAAGTGGTTTTCTAGCAGGTTGAAGTCTACCGACAGGGTGCGCGGCGTGCCGTTGTTGGCGCGAATCAGCGGTTCGGGGTGCGAGCCGGTGTCGATAACCGTGTGCAGGCCAAAGGTCTGGGCCAGGTGCGCCGCCGAGGCGCCTTTGAGGAAGATGGCGTCCACTTCACGGCGCAGCAAACCGACCAGTTCAGCGCTCTGCCCACCGCTGCTGCGGCGGCCAAAGGTGCTGGTGCCGGCGATGGTCTGCGCCGGTTCGTCGCTGTGGGTGCCGTCGCGCAGGTAATCGACCAGCTCCACATCGCTGACTTCCAGGCCTTCGAGTTTCAAGGCGTTTTCCAGGCCACGAATGGCTTGCGCACGGGAGAAGTCGATTTGCGCTTTGGCCCACAGCGGCAGGCCGAATTTGCGCCCTTTAAGGTCTTTGACGGTTTTGATGCCGCTATCGGGCAGGGTCAGGATCAGTTGAATTTCATCCTGCCAGGACAGGCCGATCACCCGCGTTTCCCGGCCACTGGCGCGGGCCCAGATGGCCGGAATATTGCCGCCATGGCGTACCGAGTTTTGCAGCGTGTGGTCGAAGTGCGACTCGCGCACGGCCTGGTTTTCCGACTCACGCAGGGATTTGATCTGGGTGCCCTGGGTCGCGAGGGTTTGTTCCAGCCAGCCTTTTTGCACGGCAATACCAAGCCCGGTAGGAACCGGGCAACGGGTGTACCAAAGTGTATCCAGTGGTTGACTCATGATGATGGGCTTTCCTTGGGTGATGCGTGGGGCACGTGCCGTTAGCACGGCGTGGTTGTCAGCAGCGGAACGGCTATCGACCTGCCAGCTAAGCCCACAGCGAAGGGCTTTGCAGGCGCCGCTTAAAGGGCTATTGCAACGCCTGTGCCAGGCTTTTATGGCTTAATAAATAGCTTGTAAATCAGTGGTTTAAGTCTACTTTTTCCAGCGCGTAGTACGCGGCTTGGCTGGTCAGCAGCAGCCCAACAACAGCTGCTGCTCAGCCCGCAGCACGTGCGGTCTCAGTTGGCCAGCGCCGGGCGCCCCTGGCTTTGCAAGGCAAATAGCCGCGAGTAGAAACCGCCTTCGCGCTGGGCCAAATCGCCATGGCGGCCGCGCTCCAGCACCTCGCCGTTGCGCATCACCAAGATCAGATCAGCCGACATCACCGTGCTTAAACGGTGGGCGATGATCACCGAAGTGCGGCCGCTGATCAGGCGCTCCAGGCCCTGCTGCACCAGGTGCTCAGACTCGGAGTCGAGGGCGCTGGTGGCCTCGTCAAGAATGATCAGTTGCGGGTCTTTGAGCACCGCGCGGGCAATGGCCACGCGCTGTTTTTCGCCACCGGAGAGCTTGATGCCGCGCTCGCCGACTAACGTGTCGTACTGCGCTTCCATGCGTTGAATAAACTCGTCGGCATGCGCGGCCTGGGCCGCTTGGCGTACGTCATCGATGCTGGCGCCGGGGCGGGCGAAGGCGATGTTTTCGCCGATGCTGTCGTTAAACAGCGCCACGTCTTGCAGCACCACGCCCATCAGCGCACGCACGCTGCGTTGCTGGTAGTCGCGCAGGTCGATGCCATTGATAAGGATGCGCCCCTCGCTGACGTCGTAAAAACGCATCAGCAGTTTGACGATGGTGCTTTTGCCGCTGCCGCTGCTGCCCACCAGGGCCAGGGTGTGGCCGGCGTCGAGCTGAAAGGAGATATTTTTCAGCGCGTATTCGTCTTTGCCTGGGTAGTGAAAGCTGACGTTGTCAAAGGTGATGGTGTCGAGCTTGGTCAGCGCGATGGCGTTGGGCCGGTCGGCATGTTCGGCTTCGATATCCAGCAGCTCGATCAAGCGCTCGGCGTTGCTTTCGATTTCGCCGGCCTGGTTAATCTGCCGGGCAATCGGCCCGATGCTGTTGATCAGGTTTTGCGTGAGGGTGAGGATCAGCAGGATATCGCCGGTGGTAAAGCGCGCCTGCAAAGCGCCGTGCACGGTTAAGGCCACGGCGATAAACACGCCAAAGGTATTGATCAAATTCAGCGCCTGCTCGGAGCGCCATTCGGTGGTGTGCAGCTTGCCACGGGTGATCAGCCATTCGGCCTGGGTATCATCGTAGCGCTGTTTAACCGCCGGCTCGCCACCAAAACTGCGCACGGTGGAGATATTGCCGACCATCTCCGCCAGCAGCCCGGTCATACGCCCGGCCAGGGCTTGCCAACCGCGGCGGTAGGGGCGCGTCCAGCCGACGGTGCGATAGGAAATCCAGAAGTTGAGCAGCAGCACCGCGGTCATGATGGCGCCGACCACGGGCGCCTTGATCAGCAGTACGGTGATGATAAACAGCATCTGCAGAATGTTGGCCAGGGTGCCTTCGGTCAGCGATGACAGCCACATGGTGATGCTGGTGATATTGCCAAAGCGGTCCATGATTTCGCCGACGCGGGTCTTCTCGAAGTAGTCGATGGACTTCTGCGTCATATTGTCGAACACCCGCTGGCGAAAGGTGCTCACGGTGTCCAGCCAGAGGTCGTCAGCCTGCTTGTTTTGCAGGGCACCAAAGATCACCACGCCCAGGCGCAGGGCGAAGAAAACACCGAGCAGTACGGTGACGCTCCAGGTCGCTTGTTCCTGGGTGATTTTGCCGGTGAGCAGCTGCGAGATGGTGTCGACCACCACTTTGTACAGGTACGGCGTGGCCGTTCCGATAAAGCCGAGGATGGTGCCGACCAGGGTGACGGCAATCACCCGGCCGCGGTACTCGGGGATGAACTGGATGGTGCGCCAGAGGTTTTTCATAAGTGGTTTTGTCGGTCACAGGCGGTGATTGGGGCGCACGCACCAGGCGTGCAGAGAGCGGCAAGGGCGGCGGCGCGGCGCACGGTTCACTCGGCAAAACTGAAACGCCCTTCGGCGATCAGGCTGTCCAGTGGGTTGCGCTGGGTGGGTTGTTCACGCGCTTGCAACTCGGCCGACAAGCTGTCGCGGCTGGCTTGCTTGCCGATGGCAATGGCAATTTCCACGTTGTAGCCCTCGGGTACGCCGAGCAGCACGCGCGCCTGGTCGCGGTCAAAGCCGCCGATGGCGTGGGTGTGCCAGCCGGCATGTTCAGCTTGCAGGGCCAGGTGGGCCCACGCTGCGCCGGCGTCCAGCGAGTGGTTGCGCAGCGGCGTGGCGGCGTCGCTGCCGGCGCGGACGTGGGTGGTTTTCGACAGCAGCACAATCAGCGCCGAAGCCTTAGCGGCCCAGGCGCGGTTCTTCTCGTTGAGCAGTTGCAGCAGTTCGGGCCAGTGCTGCAAGCCGTTATGGGCGTAAACAAAGCGCCAGGGCTGCGAGTTGTTCGCCGACGGCGCCCAACGCGCGGCCTCGAACAGGCAATGCAGGGTGGCTTGGTCGATGGCTTCACCGGTAAAGGCGCGTGGCGACCAGCGATTGATAAACAACGGGTGAATAGCGTGGGTGGATTGGCGTGGCTGGGACATGCTGGCCTCACAGGGCAGGGGGCTTAAGGGTTAACGGTCAGGCGCTCGGCGTGGCTGTCCCACCAAGTGCTCAGTACCCACTCGTTGGCGCCGTAATACAGCGGCAAGGTGGCGGGCTGTTTTAGGCGCTGGTTAAAGATCACGTAGTGCTTGTCCAGGTAGCGCCAGGGAATCACGTAGTGGCTGCTGATCAGCACGCGATCAAGGGCGCGGGCGGCGGTCTGCTGTTCTTGTTGGCTGTCGGCATTGAGCAGGTTTTTAATCAGCCCATCGACGGCCGCCGACTTCACCCCGGTGATGTTTTCTGAGCCGGGGCGGTCGGCATCTTTGCTGTTGAAATTGCGCCACAGCTCATCGCCGGGAATGCGCGCTTCCCGCAGGGCGAGGGTGGTGTAGTCGTAGTCGAAACTGGTCAGTTGTTTGCGCGCGGTGGCGGCGTCGGTGAGCTTTTTCTTCACCACCACGCCCAACTTGCTGAGGTTCAGGTAGATGGGATCGGTATACGGGTTTTGCGTACGGGTGCCGGCCACTTCCAAAATAAACGGCTCGCCTTGCTCGTTACGCAGCACGCCGTCGCGGTTATGCCAGCCGGCTTCGGCAAACAGCTGCAACGCCTTGGTCAGGTTGTTGCGCACGTTGCCCGGCGCTTTGGTGGAAGGCTGCGCCCACATCGGCCCGAAGGCCGCATTGGGAATTTGCCCACGGTAGGGCTCCAGCAGCTTTAGCTCCTCGCTGCTCGGCAGGCCCGTGGCGGCCAGCGGCGTACCGGCAAAGTAGCTGTCAACGCGCTTGAATTCGTTGTCGAAAATCTTCTGGTTGATCCACTCAAAAT
>NZ_JBBNAH010000234.1:0-3404 GCF_037994325.1 Pseudomonas sp. | reverse complement strand
GCCTTGGCAGGTGCTTTAGCGGCTGGCTTAGCAGCTGCTTTAACTGGCGCTTTAGCAGCAGGTTTCGCGGCAGCCTTCGCCGGTGCTTTTGCAGCAGGCTTGGCGGCCGGTTTAGCGGCGGGTTTGGCAGCCGCTTTTGCCGGCGCTTTAGCGGCAGGTTTTGCCGCGGGTTTTGCCGCCGCTTTTGCAGCAGGCGCCTTGGCAGCAGGTTTAGCGGCAACAGGTTTAGGTGCTGCGCTGCGAGCGGACAAGGCCTTGGCCACCGACTCTTTTACCTTGCCAACACCCTGGGCCAATTTCAGGCTTTCCTGGGCGTCGCGCTTGAGTTGCACGATGTAGTTGCGCGTCTCGGCCTGGCTGGCTTTGAGCGTATCGAGCAGGGCTTCCAATTCAGCCACCGCTTTCTGGGCTTTGCCCTGTGCTTTGTTCTTGCCAGCAGTGGCTGCCGCTTGCAGCAAGCTGCGTGCGTCGTGCAGTTTTTCCTGGGCTTTACCGCGTTGTTTTTCCAGCTTGGCGAGCAGCTTTTCAGCGTCGACCAAAGCCTGGGAACAAGCACTTTCGAGATGGTCCAGCAGGCTTTGAGAAAGCTGCTGTAGCAGATGCAAAGGAGTAGTTACCGATTTCTTATTGGCCGACATGACGCGCCTCCTGGCGAACGTTGGTGCGGCCCATACTAGCCGGGTGTTTCGCCGCTCGCCAGTTCTGCAACAAGGGCTGGCATAATCGCCGCACTCGTCGCTTGGAGAACGCTCATGTCGCGCTGCTTTTTTCTGCTGATTTTTCTGCTCATGGCACCGGTTCACGCCGACGAAAACCAACACGATTTGGCCTATAGCCTCGGGGTAAAACTCGGCCAACGTCTACGCGAAGAAGTGCCGGATTTACAACTCCAGGCACTGCTCGACGGCCTGCGCCAAGCCTATCGCGGTGAGCCATTGCAGCTTGAAGGAAAACGTATTGAGCAAGTGCTCGCCGAGCACGAGGCCAAGCAGGCAGCAGCGCCTATCGACGATCAAAAAGCCGTGCAAGCCGAGACGCGTTTTATGGTCAACGAAAAGGCCAAAGCCGGCGTGCGTGAGTTGGCTGGCGGCGTGCTGTACACCGAGCAAGTTCGTGGCCAAGGCGTAAAACCAAAAGCCAACGGCCGCGTGCGAGTGAAATACGTTGGGCGTTTTGCCGATGGCAGCGTGTTTGACGAGAGTGCGCAACCGGTGTGGTTCAAGCTCGACAGCGTGATTACCGGGTGGCGAATTGCATTGCAGGAAATGCCAGTAGGCAGCAAATGGCGGCTGGTGATTCCATCGGCCCAAGCCTATGGCGCCGAAGGCGCTGGCGACTTGATCGCGCCTTACTCACCGCTGGTATTTGAATTGGAGTTGCTGGAGGCCGCCGACTGAGCGGCAGCCTCTTAGGCACATCACACAGCAGGCGCAGTCTGCTGCTGGTGAGCGTTGTGCAGCACTTCGATCAGGCAGTCTTCCAGTTCGAAACGCTCATGGAGCAATTGCCCCAACCGCTTTAACTCGGCAGTCACTACGGCGGCATCGCTGCAGTCGCCTTTATCACAACGATCGTTAAACGCCAGGGCGACTTCGGTGATGGCTTCGATACGCGGGTAGATCTGCTTGGCCAACTCCAGCCCGCGCTCGTCACCGAAAGCTTTGGCTTCATTGGTCAGCTGTTCATAGACTTCAAAGTGGCCAGCGGACACATAGTCCACTAGGACTTCGCAGAAGCGCTGCAGCGCTTGCTCGTTGGCGGCCGGCGAAGCGCCTTCGTCATGCAGCACATCAAAACTGCGTACCAGTTCGTGGCGCTCTTGCAGCCAACGGTCGATTAGCAGATGAACCCCACCCCAACGTTCTTGGGCGTTCTGGCAGCTCTCGAGCATGATGAATTCACTCCCCTTGATCGTCTTGATCGTAATGCAGTTATACGTCTGCTCCGAGACGGTTTTTTGTCGTGCGGCGCTTAAGAACGGCATTTTACCGACGCTTTCTGCAGGCCAGATTATGCCCGCCCGTCAGCGCCCACAAGGCGCCTGGGGAGAAAGTTTCATACGAGCGTTTGATCCGAACACCGCATGCGGCTTGGCCTGAGCACTTACACAGGCCAGAGAGGCAGCGGCGTTGAGCCGCTGGCAAAGGAAGGCTTAGGCGCGACGCAGGAATTGGTAGGCCGAGAAAATCAGCATGCCGATAAAGGCCAGCAGGCACCACTCAGGCAGGCTCATCCCGAACAGCGTCCAGGTAACTTCGGCGCAATCAGCAGTGCCATGCAGCACCCACGCGACAAACTTTTGGAACGGCAGCGCTTGCAGCATGTAATCGAAATTGGTCGGCATGCAAGAGGCCATTGGATCCGGCGGCGTGTTCTGTAGCCAAATCTGCCGACAGGCCGCCGCTCCGCCGGCCAACGCCGACAACCCGGTAAGCACCGAATAAACCCGACGACCGCCGCGAGCCGGGTTGTGCAAGGCGGCTACCAGGCAGATCACGCCAAAGGCGATTACGCACAGCCGCTGCACAATGCACAACGGGCATGGCTCAAGGCCGACCACATGCTCCAGGTACAACGCGCCGCCCATCATGGCAACGCACGCGAGAAAGGCGAGGAAAAACAGCGAACGCGGGCTAGCCAGCGACATGACAACTCCGAGCGGGGTGGAGAAAGGCGGTTACGTTAGAGGAAAGCACCCGCCGCTTACAAGCCGGTGCCAAGCCGCAACCATCGGTGCTCTGCCACCGCACGTCCGTTATACGCGCCAGCCGAGACAATAAGTCGCGGCCGGCGGCAATGGCTCAGGCGCTAACCGCTTCCGGTAAGGGCAAGGCCGGCAGGTGCTGATTAAGCAAGCCGAGGCTTTCTTGGAACAGCTCGTTGCTGCGCTCAATCTCCCCCTGCTGCGCCAGCAGACGCGCCAGTTCAGCACACGCCTGCGGGCTGCGGGCAAAGCTCAAGCTGCTTTCAAAATACTCGCGCGCTTTGCCCCACAGATGGTTCTGCAAACTCAAGCGCCCCAGGCACAGGAGCAACACGGCATCGGTTGGATTGGCCTTTAACCAGCCCTCGGCCGTTTGCAATTGCTTACCGGCATCACGGCCGCGTACCAAGCCGTAGAGGTTGACCAAGCGGCTGTCGTACTGACGGGCAATGGCGCTGCGCAACACCTCTTCGGCCTCTTCCGGCGCGCCCAAGGTGCGTAATTGCTCGGCGTACACCGCAACCAATTGCGGCTCGCTGCGCTGGCTTTTGGACAGGTGTTGCCAGGCGTTGGTCAGCGGCTGCAAGGCAATCTCGCCGTCATTTAAACCATCGCTGGCGGCACTGGCCAAACGAGCACTCCAGGCTTGCTGTTCAAGGGCGCTGAGTTCGGCGTCGCCAAGCACTTTGTCTTTGCGCAA
>NZ_JBBNAH010000233.1:0-1212 GCF_037994325.1 Pseudomonas sp. | reverse complement strand
ATTCGATCTCAAGCTGAGTGCCTTGCAGAATCATCTGCGAAGCTTCTTCCTTCATTTCGGCATCCCACAAGTGCGGGTTTTCGATTTTGATCTGGTTGATCACGTCGATGCCGAAGTTCAGGTGCATGCTTTCGTCGCGCAGGATGTATTGGAACTGCTCGGCGGTGCCGGTCATTTTGTTGCGGCGGCCCATGGAGAGAATTTGGGTGAAGCCGCAGTAGAAGAAGATGCCTTCCAGTACGCAGTAGTAGGCGATGAGGTTGCGCAGGAATTGGCGGTCGGTCTCAGGCGTACCGGTTTCGAATTTCGGGTCGGAGATGGAGCGGGTGTATTTGAGGCCCCAGCTGGCTTTTTTCGCGACCGATGGGATCTCGTGGTACATGTTGAAGATCTCGCCTTCGTCCATGCCCAGCGATTCGATGCAGTACTGGTAAGCGTGGGTGTGGATCGCTTCTTCGAAGGCTTGGCGCAGGATGTATTGGCGGCATTCGGGGTTGGTGATCAGGCGGTATACGGCCAGTACCAGGTTGTTGGCGACCAGGCTGTCGGCGGTGGAGAAGAAGCCTAGGTTGCGCATAACGATGCGGCGTTCGTCTTCACTGAGGCCGTCGTTGCTCTTCCACAGGGCAATGTCGGCGTTCATGTTTACTTCTTGCGGCATCCAGTGGTTGGCGCAGCCGTCGAGGTATTTTTGCCAGGCCCAGTCGTATTTGAAGGGTACGAGTTGGTTGAGGTCGGCACGGGCGTTGATCATTTGCTTGTCGCCGACGTGGACGCGGGCGCTGGTGCCGGCGAGGTCGTCGAGGCCTTCCTGGATGTCCAGGTCGTTGAGCGAGGCTTTGGCGCGGGCTACGGCGTCGGAGTCGTTGGCGTCTACGGCGCGGGCTTCTAGCGCTGCGTTACCGCCGACTTGGTTGAGCTTGTCGAGGCTCATGTCGGTGACGGTGGCGGCGGTGGTTGCAGCGGTTTCGGCGCTGTCTTCTTTGTCGAATTCGTCCCAGCTCAGCATGGTGTTTGCTCCCGCTTGCGGCCGCGCGCCGGTGGCGGGGGGCCTTTGTGAGTTTCTAGTCTAGTTCGTTGCTTTTGCACGCAAAGGCATTGACTGACTTTTGGTTTTATCCCAGCCCTGGCGGTGGGTTGCCTGGGGGTGGTGTGTTGTTTGTTGGGGTTTGTGTTGGGGCTGCCCCTCACCCCGGCCCCGAGGGGTGGAAC
>NZ_JBBNAH010000232.1:0-3179 GCF_037994325.1 Pseudomonas sp. | reverse complement strand
GGCAAATACCACCAGCAGTAAGGACTGGTGGCAGGCATGGCTGAGGCGACCTTTCATCTTCGAATGTCGAACGTGATCGCGCCAAGCGCCTGTGCCTGTCACTAGCTCGGCTAACCGCTCAGGTGCTACCCGCACCTGGGCGGTTAGTGTTTCAGGGCACTGCTGGTGTGTCTTACGGGTGTGGCCGTTGTGGCTACCCTGTTTTCAGCAGTACCCGTCTATCACTAGAGGCGCCAGGCCGAACCCCAGGCCCTGACCCCAACAGACGAGACTGCGTCAATGGACGGTATTTTCCTGCAACAACTGATCAACGGGGTGACCCTGGGATCTGTCTACGGACTGATCGCCATCGGTTACACCATGGTTTACGGCATCATCGGCATGATCAACTTCGCCCACGGCGATGTGTATATGGTCTCTGCCTACCTGACGGCCATTGGCCTTGCGGTACTGACCTTTTTTGGTCTCGAATCCTTTCCGTTCCTGATCCTCGGCACGCTGATCTTCACCATTGTGGTGACCGGTGTGTACGGCTGGACCATCGAGCGAATCGCCTACAAGCCACTGCGTAACTCCACGCGGCTGGCTCCGCTGATTTCCGCCATCGGCATGTCGCTGATCCTGCAGAACTATGTGCAGGTTTCCCAAGGCGCGCGTCAGCAAGGTGTACCGACCCTATTGGAAGGGGTCATCAAGTTCCACGTCGGCACCGGCTACGTGCAACTGACCTACACCAAGCTGTTCATCATCATCGTGTCCATGGTCGGTATGGGTGTGCTCACCTATGTCATCCAGAACACCAAGCTCGGCCGCATGTGCCGCGCCACGCAACAAGACCGCAAGATGGCGTCGATCCTCGGTATCAACACCGACCGGGTGATCTCTTACGTGTTTGTCATCGGCGCCTGCATGGCCGCCTTGGCCGGCATGCTGATCACCATGAACTACGGCACCTTCGATTTTTACGCCGGCTTTATCATCGGCATCAAAGCCTTCACCGCAGCCGTACTCGGCGGCATCGGTTCGCTGCCTGGCGCCATGCTTGGTGGCCTGATTCTCGGCGTGGCCGAGGCGCAGTTTGCCGGCCTGGTGAACTCCGACTTCAAGGACGTGTTCTCGTTTTCGCTGTTGGTACTGATCCTGATTTTTCGACCGCAAGGGCTCATGGGCAAACCCCATGTGGCGAAGGTGTAAGCAATGTCGGCAAGCCAATCCATTGATATCAAGCGCTGCCTGATCGACACCGTTCTCGCCGGCCTTATCTCCCTGATCGTGTTCGGCCCTATCGTCGGCGTTGTGCTGCAGGGCTATAGCTTTGATCTGCACCCACAACGTCTGGCCATTTTGGTCGGCATTGTGATGCTTGGGCGCTTCTGCCTGAGCCTGTTCTTGCAAACCCCACAAGGGCAGAAAATTGCCCACTCGATGCAAAACAAAGACAGCGGTGTGCATGTACTGCCAGCCGGGCATAAGTCGACGCTGCGCTTTGTGATTCCGGTGCTGATCTTGCTGGCGATCTGCTTCCCGTTTTTCGCCAACAAATACCTGCTGTCGGTGGTTATCCTCGGCCTGATCTACGTGCTGCTGGGCCTGGGCCTGAACATCGTGGTCGGCTTGGCCGGGCTACTCGATCTGGGCTTTGTTGGTTTCTACGCCATTGGCGCCTATGGGCTCGGCTTGGGTTACGAATACCTGGGCTTGGGCTTCTGGGCGATGATTCCGTTGGCGATGATTCTGGCCGCCTTTGCCGGCGCATTACTGGGCTTCCCGGTGCTGCGAATGCACGGTGACTATCTGGCCATCGTGACCTTGGGCTTTGGCGAAATCATTCGCCTGGTACTGAACAACTGGGTATCGCTGACCAATGGCCCGAACGGCATTCCGATTCCTGGCCCAACCCTGTTTGGCCTGGAGTTCGGCCGTCGCGCCAAGGAAGAAGGCCATGTGCCAATCCACGAATGGCTGGGTGTGGCCTACAACCCTAACGCCGAGCTGATCTTCACCTTTGTGGTGTTGTTTATCGTGGTGATGGCCGTGCTGTACGTAAAACACCGCCTGACCCATATGCCGGTTGGCCGGGCCTGGGAAGCGCTGCGTGAAGACGAAATCGCCTGTCGCGCCATGGGCCTCAACCACGTATTGGTCAAGCTCTCGGCCTTTATGATCGGTGCCTCCACCGCTGGCCTGGCTGGGGTGTTCTTTGCCACCAAGCAGGGTTTTATCGACCCGTCATCATTCACCTTTTTCGAGTCGGCGCTGATCCTGGCGATCATCGTGCTCGGCGGCCTGGGCTCGACCCTGGGGGTGGTGATTGCCGCCTTTGTACTCACCGTGGCGCCAGAGCTTTTGCGCAGCTTCGCCGAGTACCGGGTATTGATGTTCGGCATCCTGATGGTGCTGATGATGATCTGGCGTCCACGCGGCCTGGTGCGTATCAGCCGTAACGGTTATGCCATTCGTAAAGGAGTGAAGCCGTGAGCAACGACATCATTCTCTCGGTTGAGCATCTGATGATGCAGTTCGGCGGCATCAAAGCCCTGAACGATGTGAGTTTCAACATTCAGCGCGGCACCATTTCGGCGCTGATCGGCCCTAACGGCGCCGGCAAAACCACGGTGTTCAACTGCCTAACCGGCTTCTACAAAGCCACCGACGGCGATATCACCCTGGACGCCCAAGCCAAGCTCACCAGCGTGGGCAAGATCATGGGCGAGCCGTTTGAAGTCACCGACTTTATTTCGCCGCCCAAGTTCTTTAGCCGCCTGTTCTACAAAATGTTTGGCGGTACCCACCTGGTAAACCGCGCGGGCTTGGCCCGGACGTTCCAGAACATTCGTTTGTTCAAGGAAATGTCCGTGGTGGAAAACTTGCTGGTGGCCCAACACATGTGGGTTAACCGCAGCATGCTCGCCGGCATTCTCAATACGCCGGGCTACCGCCGTGCCGAAGAAAAGGCCCTGGATACCGCCTTCTACTGGCTGGAGGTGGTCGATTTGGTCGACTGCGCCAACCGCTTGGCCGGCGAGCTTTCCTATGGCCAGCAGCGCCGTCTGGAAATCGCCCGGGCCATGTGCACGCGTCCGGAAATTGTCTGCCTGGATGAGCCGGCTGCCGGCCTCAACCCGGCGGAAACCGAAGCCCTGAGCGGCATCATTCGGCGCCTGCGTGAAGAGCACCAC
>NZ_JBBNAH010000231.1:0-5372 GCF_037994325.1 Pseudomonas sp. | reverse complement strand
CAGGCAACCATCACTTCTTGCCGAGCTTTTTCAGTTCTTCATCGCGCAGTTCACGACGCAGAATTTTGCCGACGTTGGTGGTTGGCAAGACGTCGCGGAATTCTACGGCTTTTGGCACTTTGTAGCCGGTGACGTTGGCGCGCATATGTTCCATGACTTGTTCTTTAGTCACGGTAGCGCCCGGTTTGACCACGACGAAAATCTTGATCGCTTCACCGGATTTCTCATCCGGTACGCCGATAGCAGCGCACTGCATCACGCCTGGCAAGGTGGCGAGCACGTCTTCCAGTTCGTTGGGGTAGACGTTAAAGCCGGACACCAGAATCATGTCTTTCTTGCGGTCAACGATGCGCAGGTAACCGTCTTCCTGAATCAGGCCGATGTCGCCGGTTTTCAGCCAGCCGTCGCTGTCGAGAATTTCGTCGGTGGCTTCCTGGCGCTGCCAGTAGCCTTTCATCACTTGCGGGCCTTTAACGCATAGCTCGCCCACCGCGCCGATTTCCAGTTCTTTGCCGTCGTCGTCGATGACTTTGCACAGGGTCGAGGGCAACGGAATACCGATGGTGCCCAGCTGAATGGCGTTGAACGGGTTAACGGTGGCCACCGGGCTGGTTTCGGTCATGCCGAAGCCTTCGCAGATGGCGCAGCCGGTCACTTCTTTCCAACGCTCGGCCGAGGCCTGTTGCAGCGCCATGCCGCCGGAAACGGTGAGCTTCAGCGCGGAGAAGTCCAGGCGGCGGAAGCCTTCGTTGTGGCACAGGGCAACAAACAAGGTGTTCAGGCCGACAAAGCCGGTGAACTTGAACTTGGACAGGTCGCGAACCATGGTCGGCAGGTCGCGCGGGTTGGTGACCAGCACGTTGTGGCCACCGAGCAACATCATGGCCATGCAGTGAAAGGTAAACGCATAGATGTGGTACAGCGGCAGCGGCGCAATAACGATCTCGCAACCTTCATTGAGGTTGGCGCCCATCAGTTGCTTAACCTGCAGCATGTTGGCGATCAGGTTGCGGTGAGTCAGCATCGCGCCCTTGGCCACGCCGGTGGTGCCGCCGGTGTATTGCAGCACGGCGATATCGCTGCTCTGCGGGCTGGCTTCTTTTACCGTCTGGCCACGGCCTTTGGAGAGTGCGTCGTTGAGTTTGACGGACTGCGGCAGGTTGTAGGCCGGCACCATCTTTTTCACGTACTTGACCACGCTGTTGACCAGCAGGCGCTTGAGCGTTGGCAGCATGTCGCCGACTTCGGTGACGATCACGTGCTTGACGCCGGTTTTCGGCAGTACGGCTTCGGCCAGGTGGGCCATGTTGGCCAGGCAGATCAGCGCTTTGGCGCCGGAGTCGTTGAATTGGTGTTCCATTTCCCGCGCGGTGTACAGCGGGTTGGTGTTGACCACCACAAGGCCAGCGCGAATGGCGCCAAACACCACAACCGGGTATTGCAGAACGTTCGGCAGCTGCACGGCGATGCGGTCGCCCGGCTGCAGATCGGTGTGTTGTTGCAGGTAGGCGGCAAAAGCACCCGACAACTCGTACATCTCACCGTAGGTGAGCGACGTGCCCATATTGCTGAAGGCCAGCTTGTTGGCGAAGCGTTCGCAAGACTGTTTCAGTACCGTTTGAATATTCGGGTACTGATCGGGGTTGATTTCGGCAGCAACCCCAACAGGGTACTTATCCTTCCAGAAATTTTCGATCATGGAAGCCCACTCCTAAGCAACAGCTAATCTTCACCGCGCAATGACGGATGTTTTTTGTGATTTTCGTGTGTTTTGGCCGTGCTGACAGGCCAAAAAGCGGGCCGAGATTAGCAGCTTTGACGGGGGGCGACCAGCACCAAACATGGCCTTACCGGTCAAAAAAATGACCGAGAGCCAGGCTTTCGGTCACGTTTGAAACAAAACCGGGTTAAAGCCAAGCAGCGGCTTTAACCCTAGGCTTTTAGGCGATGTCGCGCAATTCGCGACGGAGGATTTTGCCCACCGGGGTCATGGGCAGCGACTCGCGGAAGACGATGTGCTTGGGCACTTTGTAGCCGGTGAAGTTTTCTTTGCAGTAGGCCTTGAGTTCTTCGGCGGTCAAACCACCTTCGCGCGCCACCACAAACAGCTTTACCGCTTCGCCCGACTTCTCGTCCGGCACACCAATCGCGGCGCAGCTCGCCACTTTCGGGTGAGCCATGACTACGTCTTCGATCTCGTTGGGGTAAACATTAAAGCCGGAGACGATGATCAGGTCTTTTTTGCGGTCGACGATGCGGGTAAAGCCGTCCGGGTCGATAACCGCGATGTCGCCGGTTTTCAGCCAACCCTCGGCATCCAGCACCTCGGCGGTGGCTTCTTCGCGCTGCCAGTAGCCTTTCATGACTTGCGGGCCTTTGATGCACAGCTCGCCGCGCTCGCCCAATGGCAGTTCTTGGCCATTGTCATCGATCACTTTGAATGCCGTGCCGACTACAGGAAGCCCCACAGTGCCTAGGCGGGCTTTTTCGCCATAGGGGTTAGTACTGGCGACCGGCGAGGTTTCGGTCAGGCCATAGCCTTCCACCACGGTGCAGCCGGTAATCGCCTGCCAACGCTCGGCGGTGGCTTTTACCAACGCGGTGCCACCGGAGTTGGTGACCTTGAGGTTGGAGAAGTCGACATTCTTAAACTCCGGGTGCTCCATCAAGGCGACAAACAAGGTGTTCAACCCCAGCAGCGCGGAGAAGCGCCACTTTTGCAGTTCCTTAATAAAGGCACCGATGTCGCGCGGGTTGCTGATCAGCACGTTGTGGTTGCCGTTAACCATCATCGACATGCAGTTCGCGGTGAAGGCATAGATGTGGTACAGCGGCAGCGGCGCGATCATCACCTCTTGCCCTGGCTGCATCAGCGGCCGGCCGTCTGGGCCATGCTGGGCCAGGCAGGCGTCAACCTGTTGCATGTTCGCCACCAGGTTGCCGTGGGTAAGCATCGCGCCCTTGGCCACACCCGTGGTGCCGCCGGTGTACTGCAGCACGGCGATATCGTCGAGGCCGACTTTCACCGGCTTCAGCGGCTGGCCACGGCCCTGCTTAAGCACCTCTTTAAAGCTGATGGCTTGCGGCAGGTTGTACTCGGGCACCAGCTTTTTAACGTGTTTGACCACGGTGTTGACCAGCCAGCCTTTAAGGGCTGGTTGCAGGTCGCCCATCTTGGCTTCAATCAGGTAGTCGATTTCGGTGTCAGGCAGCACTTCTTGCACGCGGCTACCGAACATATTCAGGTACACCAAGGCGCGCACGCCGGCGTCTTTGAACTGGTGGCGCATTTCCCGCGTGGTGTACAACGGGTTGGTGTTGACCACTACCAGGCCGGCACGCATGGCGCCGAACACCGCGATCGGGTAATGCAGCACGTTGGGCAATTGCACGGCGATGCGCTCGCCAGGCTTGAGGTCGGTGTGTTTTTGCAGGTAGCCGGCGAACGCAGCAGAAAGGCGGTCCAGCTCGGCGTAGGTCAGGGTTACGCCCATGTTGGAGAACGCGGGCCGGTCGGCGTACTTCTTACAGGACCGCTCAAACACCTCAATCACCGACTTATAGGCACCCAGGTCAATCTCATTGGGGACGCCGGCGGGGCGTTTGTCGCTCCAGAATTCAGGTTGCATTATTTTTATCCTCGTTACCTGAGAGTGTCTGGCCCGCGCATTCGGGGCTGACGGGAACTTAGCAGCTCTGGCGCACAGCGCAAATACCAAAGGCAGCGTCATTTATTACGTGAATCTTGCTTAACTCGTAGTGGCAGACTAAACGACACCAGGCTGGGACAACGCCAAGCGTCGGCTCTACAATGCCCAACCTCCTGGCACGGGTCTGTTGCGGTTTTGTACAGCGGCCTGGAACAGTGTTTGGCGCAGACAAGGAACGAGGACTGCCATGCTTCACGATGATTTCTGGCTCACCGCCAGTGACGCCCCCCCGCTGTACGTCAACCGCTGGTATGCCGCCCAGGCGCCAAAAGCGGTGGTGATGGTGGCCCACGGCATGGCCGAGCATGGCGGGCGCTATGGGCGTTTGGGCGAGGCGCTGGTGGCGGCTGGTTACGAGCTCTATGCCCATGACCAACGCGGCCATGGCAAAACCGCGCAACGCGGCGTGCTGGGCATGTATGCCGAGCAACATGGCTGGCAACGTGTAGTCAACGACCTGGCCAACCTTAATCACCATATCCGTCAGCAGCACCCCAATGTGCCGATCTTTCTGCTCGGCCACAGCATGGGCAGCTACATCGGCCAGGCCTACCTGATGCACCACAGCTGCAGCGTGCAGGGCGCGATTCTGTCGGGCTCCAATTATCAGCCGGTGGGCTTGTATAAAGCTGCCGCCGGCATTGCCCGCTTTGAGCGCTGGCGCCAAGGCGCGACCGGGCGCAGTGCGCTAATCGACTTTTTATCGTTTGGCTCATTTAACAAAGCCTTCAAGCCAAACCGCACCGCCTTCGACTGGCTCAGCCGCGACCCCGTGGAAGTGGACAAGTACGTCAACGACCCGCTGTGCGGCTTCCGCTGCACCAACCAGTTATGGATCGACCTGCTCGAAGGCATGCAGCAGATCACTCCGGTCAATAGCCTTAAACAAATCGACGCCAACCTGCCGCTCTTTGTTATTGGCGGCGACCGCGACCCGGTGAGCGAGGGCAAGCGCCTGGAGAACCTGACCGCCGCCCTGCGCGAAGCCGGGCACAAAAACACATTGCTGAAACTGTACCCCGATGCCCGTCACGAATTGCTCAATGAGACCAACCGCGACGAGGTCACCGCCGACTTGCTCGGCTGGCTGGAAAAAACCCTAACTCTCAGCCGCCGCAGCCACCCCGAAAGCCAGGAGCCCGCATGAGCAGCAACAAAACCAGCACCAACACGCCCTACGCCGACCTTGAAGTAGGCCAGACCGCCAGCTACAGCAAAACCGTGGAAGAGCGCGATATTCAGCTGTTCGCGGCGGTATCCGGCGACCACAACCCGGTGCACCTGGACGCCGAATACGCCGCCGGCACCATGTTTAAAGAACGCATCGCCCACGGCATGTTTAGCGGCGCATTGATCAGTGCCGCCGTTGCCTGTGAGCTGCCAGGGCCGGGCACCATCTACCTGGGCCAAACCATGCGCTTTACCCTGCCGGTCAAGCTCGGCGATACCTTGACCGTGCGTTTGGAAATTCTGGAAAAGCTGCCGAAATTCCGCGTGCGCGTGGCCACTCGCGTATTCAACCAGCGTGATGAATTGGTGGTAGATGGCGAAGCCGAAATTCTCGCGCCGCGTTCGCAGCAAACTGTCGCCTTGACCGAGCTGCCGCCGATTACAGTTGGCTAAGCGGCGCCTTCACTGTTCTGGATCCCCGCCTGCGCGGGG
>NZ_JBBNAH010000230.1:0-4299 GCF_037994325.1 Pseudomonas sp. | reverse complement strand
ATGGTCCAGTGCCCGGAGTTGTGCACACGCGGGGCGATTTCGTTGGCTTTCAGGCCGCCGTCGACTTCAAAAAATTCAAAGGCCAGCACGCCAACGTAGTCGAGCTGTTTCAGCACACGGCTAACGTAGTCTTCGGCCAGGCCTTGCAGCGGGTGTGCAGTGCTGGCGATGGACAGGCAAAGAATGCCGTTCACATGGGTGTTGTGCACCAGCGGGTAGAAGCGGGTTTCGCCATCGCGGGCGCGCACGGCCACCAGGGACACTTCGCCAGTGAAGGGTACAAAACCCTCCAGCAGGCACGGCACGCTGCCCAATTCGGCAAAGGTGCCAACCACATCTTCCGGCTTGCGCAGCACTTTCTGGCCCTTGCCGTCGTAACCCAAGGTGCGGGTTTTCAGCACGGCCGGCAGGCCGATGGTGGCCACGGCAGCGTCGAGATCGGCTTGCGATTGGATGTCGGCGAACTCAGGCGTGGGAATTCCCAAGTCTTTAAACATGCTCTTTTCAAACCAGCGGTCGCGGGCGATACGCAGGGCCTCAGCGCTTGGGTACACCGGCACAAACTGGGAGAGAAAGGCCACGGTTTCAGCCGGAACGCTTTCGAATTCGAAGGTCACCAAATCGACTTCATCAGCCAGTTGGCGCAGGTGGTCTTTGTCGCTGTAATCGGCCAGCAGGTGCTCGCCCAAGGCGGCGGCGCACGCGTCTGGGGCCGGGTCGAGAAAGGCGAAGTTCATGCCCAGCGGGGTGCCTGCCAAGGCCAACATACGGCCCAGTTGGCCGCCACCGATTACACCGATTTTCATCTCAACAGCCCCGTTCGATAGGTGAGCTAAAGCAGTAAACCCAAGGCCAATCAGGCCTCGCGCGGGTCCGGGTTATCCAGCACGCTGTCCGTTTGCTCGGTGCGGAATTTCTTCAGCGCGGCATGGAACTCAGGGTGTTGGTGGCCAAGGATGCTGGCGGCCAGCAGTGCCGCGTTCACCGCACCGGCCTTGCCGATGGCCAGGGTGGCGACCGGAATACCGGCCGGCATTTGCACAATCGAGAGCAGCGAATCAACACCCGACAGCATCGACGATTGCACCGGTACACCCAGCACCGGCAGGTGTGTTTTAGCGGCGCACATACCCGGCAAATGGGCGGCGCCACCGGCACCGGCGATGATCACCTGAATGCCACGGCCTTCGGCTTCTTCGGCGTACTGGAAAAGCAAATCCGGTGTGCGGTGAGCGGAGACAACCTTCACTTCGTAAGGAATGCCCAGCTTCTCCAGCATATCGGCGGTGTGGCTAAGGGTGGACCAATCGGACTTGGAGCCCATGATCACGCCAACCAGTACGCTCATCGTCGTGCCTCTTCTCATTGGCGCCTGGCGGCGCGGCAAAAACTAACAAGCCACGCTGGAAAACCAGGCGTGGCTTGTATGCGAGACCGGAGCGGAGCCGGCCAAAGGCCGCGCAGTATAACGTAAAGAATCGCGCGGAGAGTACCCGCTAAAAGCGACCGTTTGGCGGGGCAAAAACGCCGTCGTAGGGTGTGCTGCGCACCATGGCATAGCCCAGGAGATCGCTTGGTGCGCATAGCACACCCTACGAGCCAGCGCCGGCTTCGAGCTTGCGCCACAGCAGGCGAATCGCCGCCTTGCGCACCAAGGCGCAGCGGTACAGGCGAATCTCCAGCGGTAAAAACCATTGCGGGCCGCCGCATTCCACCAGCTCGCCGCGGGCCAACTCGGCGCTGATGCTCAACCTCGGCACCCAGGCCACGCCCAAACCTTGCAGCGCCATGCTTTTTAAACTGTCGGCCATCGCGGTTTCATACACGGTGGTGGAACGCAGCCCGCGTTGACGCAGCAGCGCGTTCACCGAACGACCAAGAAAAGCGCCAGCGCTATAGGCCAGCAGCGGCACACTCTGCCCGCTGTCCAAATCGAATAGCGCTTTGCCCTCGGCATCCACGCCACACACCGGGAGCATTTCGCTGCGCCCGAGTAATAAAGACGGAAAAATTTCCGGGTCCATCTGCAAGGCGGCGTCGGGGTCATAGAAGGCCAGAATCAAATCGCAGCTGCCTTCACGCAGCGTATGCACAGCCTCGCCGACGTTGGTGGCGATCAAGCGGCTGGCGATATTCAGCCCTTCGTTGCGCAGCCGGGCGATCCACGCCGGGAAGTAACTCAAGGCCAAGGAGTGCGCCGCAGCAAATTGCAGCACTTCGCCTTGCTGGCCTTCGAGGTGATGGAGGTGGCGCACCACTTCTCCCAACTGCTCGTTAACGCTGCGGGCCGTGACCAGAAACAGTTGCCCCGCCTCGGTCAGCTCAATTGGCGTGCGCGAGCGATTCACCAGGGTCAGCCCCAGTGCTTCCTCCAAACTGCGAATACGTCGGCTAAACGCCGGCTGGGTGACAAAGCGCTTTTGCGCCGCCTGGGAAAAGCTGCGGGTGCCGGCCAGGGTGACAAAGTCTTCCAGCCATTTGCTTTCGAGGTTCATACGGGCTCCGGTGCGATACAGGCTATTACGCTCGCCGACAAGTGGCAGTCACAGCTGCATTATGCCGTTTGTGCATACCCCAGTGTTTAACAGCATTGGCCTTAAAACCGCCTCAGCCCTAGTCTAGCCTGCATCGCGGCAAAGCCCGTGCCTACCCTGAGATGAACCTCATCATGTCCCCTGTTGCATCATCGCGCATCGAAAAAGATCTGCTTGGCACCCTCGAAGTCAGTTCCGACGCTTACTACGGCATTCAGACCCTACGGGCTGTGCACAACTTTCGCCTGTCTGGCGTAACGCTGTCGCACTACCCGAAATTGGTGGTTGCCCTGGCGATGGTCAAACAGGCTGCCGCCGACGCCAACCGTGAGCTGGGCCACCTCAGCGCGCCCAAGCATGCGGCCATTAGCGAAGCCTGCGCCCGTTTGGTTCGCGGTGAGTTCCACGATCAATTTGTCGTCGACATGATTCAAGGCGGCGCCGGCACCTCGACCAACATGAACGCCAACGAGGTGATCGCCAACATCGCCCTCGAAGCCATGGGCCACAACAAGGGCGAGTACCAGTACCTGCACCCCAACAATGACGTGAACATGGCGCAGTCCACCAACGACGCCTACCCCACCGCCATTCGCCTGGGCCTGCTGCTTGGTCACGACACCCTGCTGGCCAGCCTCGACAGCCTGATTCAAGCGTTCGCGGCCAAAAGTGAAGAGTTCAGCCATGTGTTGAAGATGGGTCGTACCCAGTTGCAAGACGCCGTGCCGATGACCCTCGGCCAGGAATTCCGCGCTTTCGCCACCACCCTCGGTGAAGACCTGGCGCGCCTGAAAAGCCTGGCGCCGGAGCTGCTTACCGAAGTAAACCTGGGTGGTACCGCCATCGGCACCGGCATCAACGCCGACCCGCGTTATCAAGCCTTGGCGGTAGAGCGCTTGGCGCTGATCAGCGGCCAACCCTTGGTACCGGCTGCCGACCTGATTGAAGCCACCTCAGACATGGGCGCCTTTGTGCTGTTCTCCGGCATGCTCAAGCGCACCGCGGTCAAGCTATCGAAAATCTGCAACGACCTGCGCTTGCTCTCCAGCGGCCCGCGCACCGGCATCAACGAAATCAACCTGCCCGCGCGTCAGCCAGGCAGCTCGATCATGCCCGGCAAGGTCAACCCGGTAATCCCGGAAGCGGTCAACCAAGTGGCCTTTGAAGTGATCGGCAACGACCTGGCCCTGACCATGGCGGCCGAAGGCGGCCAGCTGCAACTGAACGTGATGGAGCCGCTGATTGCCTACAAAATCTTCGACTCCATCCGCCTGCTCCAGCGCGCCATGGACATGCTGCGCGAGCACTGCATCGTTGGCATCACCGCCAACGAAGAACGCTGCCGCGAACTGGTGGAAAGCTCCATCGGCCTGATCACCGCGCTTAACCCCTACATCGGCTACGAAAACGCCACACGCATTGCCAAGCAAGCGCTGGAAAGTGGCCGTGGGGTATTGGAGTTGGTGCGTGAAGAAAAGCTGCTGGACGACGCCAGCCTGGCCGAAATCTTGCGCCCGGAAAACATGATCGCGCCGCGCTTGGTGCCGCTGAAGGCGGCGGTTTAAGGGTTACACAGCTTTAGAAGTCACCAGGCGCGGGGCCACTCTTCCCAAGCCTTTTAAGGAGATCCAGCATTAGCTGGGTCTCCTTTTTTTATGAACGGGAGATGAGACCCGTAGCGAAGCTTTTGATTTTGAGAGCTTCGCGAGCAAGCTCGCCCCTACGCAATCGGTGTACAGCGGTGGAGATGCGGTGCGGCCGGCCC
>NZ_JBBNAH010000229.1:0-10697 GCF_037994325.1 Pseudomonas sp. | reverse complement strand
CTCCAAACGCGATCGTAGGTTGGGTTGAGCCAAAGGCGAAGCCCAACATAGGGCCAACACATCACGGTACTGCCTATGTTGGGCTTCGCTGTGCTCAACCCAACCTACATTCAGAGCTATCGCTAAGCTCCGCACTTTTGTTTGGCGTGCCTTTAGCGCAACGTCAGGTTGATCGGGCTATCGGCAAAGTCAAAACAGCCCAGGAAGGTTTTGATATCGAGCAGATTGCCGTCAACTTTTACATCACCCAATACCGCGCCCTTGAGCAGGCTGTTCTGGCCGCTGATGACGGTGTCCAGGTAGCTTTTATCCAGAGTCAGTTTTAGCGTGGTGCCGTCTGGAATGCCTTGGTGCAATTGCACCACCCCACGACGCAGTTCCAGTGCCCATTGCTGGTCGATATCGGGGAAGACAAAGCCCAGGGTCAGATTCACGTCGGCAGATTTTTCCGGGTCGACGCGGGTGACCCAGTTCTGCAGAAACACTTTGACCGGCAGGTTTTTCAACATATCCGGCGACAGAAACGTACCGCGCAAGCGCTGAGCCATTTCCGTCAGTTGCTCTTCACCCAGGGTGCCTTCCAGCTCCATGGCGCTCATCAGGTACCAGTTGCGCCAGTTGATGTTCATCTGCGCGTAGCCCTGTTTACGGAAGCTGCGGGCTTTGATGTCGCGGGCCAGTTTGTCCTCGTGGTCGATGCGAATCACGTAGGTGGCCAGCTCTGCCGCCCATTGGTAGTCGCCCTGCAAATAAGCATCGCCAGCGGCCAGCAGCACCTTGTCGTGGCCGCCCATCAGCTCGACCATGCGCTTGGCTTTTTCCACTGGCGGGATCGGGTCGAGGTCAACCGGGTCGCCTTTAAACCAGCCCAGGTAGCCTTCGTAAATCTGCCGCACGCTGTGTTTTACCGTGCCGTAGTACTCGCGCAAATACGGGGTGTAGCCAGCCAGGTGCGGCGGCAGTTTGACCTTTTCCACCAACTCGTCCGGGGTCAGGCCTTTGTTCATCCAGCGCACGGTTTGGTCGTGGATATAGGCGATGCCGTCGCGGGTCATGCGCAGCACTTCTTCCACCTGATCGACGCCCGCCACCGGGCGCCCGTGGGATGGCACCAGGTACTGGGCGTGAAAGCTGCGTAGCAGGTCGAGGCTGTTGACCCAGGCCACCGGGTCACGGAATTTGGCGCCGCGCAGGGTGTGGATATTCGGCAGCGTCGGGCCCTGATCGACTTCGGCGCTGAGCAGTACGCCGCTGCTGGGGATGTACATCACGATCTCATCCGGCGCCTCGCTCGGTGCCCAACGAAACTGCACCGGCAGGCCGGCGATAGTGGTGTCGAGTTTGTCTTTAAAGGTGATGGTCGGGGCAATAAAGGTGCTCTGCCCGCCCACCGCAATGGGGCCGATGCCGCCGTTCATGTCCTTGCGGTCCGCCGCATTCAGCGCGGCACCAAAGGTGTAGGCCGAGCGCATGGCCAGAATCGGGCCAACCAAAGCGCCCTGGGTCACGACGTTATCCAGCAGGCTTTCGTGGGCGTAGACCTGCACCTCGCCGCTCTTCACTTGCTCCTCGGACACAAAGCCTTTTACGCCGTTGATATGGTCGGGGTGGAAGTGGCTGTAAACGATGGCCTTGACCGGCTTGTCGCTGATTTTGCGGAACTCGGCAAACACCTTGGCCGACTCTTCTGGCGACTCGCCGGTGTCGAAAATAATCAGGCCTTCGGGGGCGATCACCATCACGCTGTTGGCAATGCTCCAGCCCACCGCCGAGTACAAGTTGTCGGTGACTTTGTAGATCTCTTTGTTAAACACCTTGGTGTGTTCGGCCAGCTCGGCATTGATCGATGGCTGGATGGTTTCGGCTGGCAGCTCGGCTAAGGCGGAAAGAGGCAGGGTCGCGGCCAGTAACAGGCCGCTGAAGTGAGTAAGTGCGCGCATGGCAGGTCTCTTGTTTTTATAGACCCAGGCACCTTGGCAAAGGCAGACTGATAATTCCAATGCAAAGTTTTCCAGCTTCCGATGCGAGATACGCATGAATGACTTACGCCAGCTCCGCCACTTTGTTGCCGTCGCCGAATACGGCCATTTCGCCCGTGCGGCCGAGGCGGTCAACCTTAGCCAGCCGGCACTGTCACGCAGCGTGCAGGCGCTGGAAGCCAGCCTTGGTTGCCGCTTGCTCGACCGAGGCCCGCGTAATGCCGTGCTGACCGCCCATGGTCAATTGGTGTTGGAACATGCGCGGCGTCTGCTGGAGGCCAATCGCTCGCTGCATAACGCGGTGAGCCAGTTGGCCAATCTGGAAGCGGGTGAATTGCGTTTGGGTGCCGGCCCCTACCCGGCCGCGCGCCTGATTCCACGTGCCTTGGGGCAACTGGTGACGCAGTACCCGAAGATTAGAGTGCAATTGACCATCGAAGACTGGCGCAGCCTGCGCGAGCGTTTACTGAATGAAAGTGTGGAGCTGTTTGTGGCTGACTGCCGCGAGCTGCATGGCGACCCGCAGCTAAACATTGAGCCTTTGCAGGTGCACGACGGTGTGTTCTTTTGCCGGCCCGGGCACCCGTTATTGCGGCAAAAAAAACTCACGCCACAGGCCTTGGGTGAATACCCGCTGGCGGGCACGATGCTGCCGCTGGAAGTGGCCAGTGCGCTGCGCGAAGCCAGCGGCCGCGAGCAGTTGCTGGGCATTGAGTGCGACAACTTTATGGTGCTTAAAGCGCTGGTCGCCAGCAGCGACGTGATCAGCATGGCGCCGTGGGATGTGGTGGCCGATGACGTGCGCGAGGGGCGCTTGGATGTGTTGCCGCTGCCAAGCAAACAAACGGTACAGCAATCGGCCTATGGCGTAGTCACCCGCCAAGGGCACAGCCTGTCGCCAGCGGCGCAGGCCATGCTTGAGCAGATTAGGCGCGAGGATCTGTCGTAGGCGGCGCTGCGCATCAGATCAGCGTCTTATTCAAAACGCTGGATCCCTGCCTGCGCGGGGAAGACGGTGTTCGTCCGTCGTCCCCGCGCAGGCGGGGACCCAGAATCGCACCGGCGTTTACAGTGACGTCTACCGCGAGTAATACCCCACCGCTACCAGGTAATTGCCGACCTTTTTCAGGTAGGCGTGTTTGTGTTCGTTGCGCTCGGTCACTGGGTTGCGCCACAGGTATTCCAGCTCGCCTTCGCCTTTTGTGTTGACGGCATCAAGCATGCGCTGGCCGATCTCGGCGCCGTCCGGGGCTTTTAGCGAGGCGAAGTCGGTGCCGATCAGGCGGCGGTTGTAGCCGTGGGCGACAAAGCGCTTGCTGCCCAGGTCGACGACAAACACATAGAGGTCGTCTTGCAGGTAGCGTTGGTCCAGGTCATTGATGGCGGCGAAGGTGGCCTTGGAGTCTTTTTCGATAGCGACAGAGGCTTGGTCGAGGAGCTTTTTCGCTTCTTCCGGTTTGGCCCGTGGCAGGTAGTAGCCGACGGCCAGAATGCGGTCGTTGATGCGCTGGTAGAAGGTGTGTTTGCGTTCAACCTTGCCATCTTGGCGGTTGACCCAGCGGTACTCGGCCTCGTGCATTTCCCCTTCCGGCTCACCGATGGCACGGGCGAACGCGCGCTTCATTTCATCGTCCAGGGTGGGCGAGACATCCCGGCCCACCAGCATCACCGACGGCCCGCCACTGGCCAGCATCACGCCCTGGGTGTTGACCACATACACATAGAGTTGCTCGGTGATGAACTCACCCTGGCGGCTAAAGGCTGCCAACGCCGCATCGCCATGCACCTCGTAATAGTCCACCGCCTTTTGCAGCAGCGCCTTGGCGTGCTGGGCTTCCTGTTCGTAGGCAGCATCGCTTTGCGCCATGGCGTGAACAGCGGATAACGACAGCACAAACGTCAACAACACTCGCGTGGCCAAGGTCATGTACAGACTCTCTTATTGTGGGTTTGGGTGCAGTGTAGGTTGGCTTGAGCCGAAGGCGAAGCGCAACCGCCGGCCACACCCTAGGCAAACGGCAGCGGGCCGGGAAATTCGCCGATGGGCAGCCAATGGGTGATCAGCCCGGTGTCCTCTTTCCAGTGATGCAGCAGCATGGCGGGCGGCTCGATATACGAGGCTTCTTCAGCGTCGGGCTGCAACCGCAGGGCAATCGCCGTGGTCGTGCTGGGCGCGGTGCATAACAAGGTGCCGCCGAAGCGCAGTTGCATAAAGCGGTGGATATGCCCACACACCACCCGCTCCACGGCGGGGTAACGGGCGATAACAGCTGCCAAGCGCGGGCCGTTATGGCAGGCGTACAGGTCGATATAGGCAATGCCGCTGGCAAATGGCGGCTGGTGCAGCATCACCAACGTTGGCCGCTGCGGGTCGGCGGCCAGGGCTTGCTCCAGCCAGGCAGCGGCGGCGGTGTCGAAGTCGCCATGGTGCAGCTCGGGCACGGTGATATCCACGGCAACGATGCGCACGGGGCCGTAGTGGTCAGCGACAAAGTGCAGCGGCCCGCTTGCCGGCAAATAGCCCAAGTCAGCGAAGGCATCGCGAAACGCCTCACGCTCGTCATGGTTACCGGGGATTAGCAACAGCGGTTGTTTGATGCCGGCGAGCAGCTTTTTCGCGTGGGCATAGGAGGCCGGCGAGCCATCGTCGATCAGGTCGCCGGTGATAAGCACCACATCCGGTTGCGGGCGCAGCGCCGCCACGTGGGCGACGGCAGCGACAAACATGGCGTTGGAATCCACCAAACCTTGGTACAACTCGCCTTCGGGACAGATATGCGGGTCGGATAGGTGCGCTATAAGCATGCTGGGGCCCTGGGCTGTGGGGTCAGGCTCGCCAATATGCCATTGCACTCGCCGTAGGAGCCAGCTTGCTGACTCCCACGCTAGAGGGGTTACTGACCGCGCAACATACTGCTCAGCACCTCATCGCGGCGAATCCAGGCATGGAACAACGCCCCGGCCAAATGCAGCAACACGGTGGCAAACAGCAGATAGGCCAGGTAGGTATGCGCCTTACGCAACACGGCAAAGGTCGGCGCGTCGGCCGCCAGCAGCGAGGGCAAGCGCAGCGAACTGCTTAGCATCACCGGATCGCCGGCCGCTGAAATCATCGCCCATCCCACCAGCGGCAAGGCCAGCATCAATGCGTAAAGCAACACATGCGACAGCTTGGCCGCCAGCGCCTGCACGCTGGGCATATCGGCCGGCAGCGGCGGCGTAGTCGAGCTAAACCGCACCAGCAAACGCACGATCACCAGCAGCAAAATCGCGATACCCAAGGGCTTGTGCAGGTTAATCAGCCACTGATGCCGTTCCGACACCGTGGCCACCATGCCCACACCTATAAACAACATGGCGATGATCATCAGCGCCATCAGCCAATGCAGCACCCGCGCGGGAAGGGAGAAATGTTGAGTGCTCATGGGCGGGACTCCTGTTGCGCGCTGTGGGGCAAGGATTTCACTTCACCTGCGCGGCGTTCAAACGAGGCGGCGTAGGCGGCCGAACGCGCGGCCAATAGCGGGTCGTCGGAGCCGGCAATGCCGCTCGGCAAAATTAGTGGGTCGTAGTTGATGTCGCGGCACTCGCCCTCGGCTTGCGCTTGTTCGCGCTCGATCACCAGGGTGCCGGCGTTCACCGTGCGGTGTTCGCCAGCCCAGGCTTTGCTGGCGTCGTTGCTCGGATCGCCAGCGTTGGCCAAGGTAAGGATCAGGTTCCAGCGTTGCGGGCCTTCGGCCAGGCGCTTTTGCAGGTCGGCTTGCAGGTAGTCGTCGCCCTGCCCGGCAGCGGCGTCGGCGGGCGTGGTGGCGACCATGCTCCAGCGCACGGTGTGGCGTTGGCCGTCGGCGTCGATGAGGTAGAAGGCATTCACGCTGTTATAGGTTTCGCTGGTAAAGCTGGCGGCCGGTTTGGCGGTTTTTGCCCAGGCCAGAAACGGCCCGGTTTCTGGGTGTGCGGCGAAGAACGCGCCGGCTTTGGCCGGGTCGGGCTTGCCGGTGGCAGGGTCTGGTGCGGTGGCTTGCAGCAGGGCAAAAAACGCCTCCGGCGTGCCTACCGGAAACACCGGCATGCTGTTCATACCCGTGCGCCATTGCTGGCCGTTAGCTTGCTGAAAACGCAAGGCCATGCTGCGTAGCGGCGCGGCGTTATCGGGCGAATAGGGGTTGCCTGTGGGCAGGGAAAAACGCCCCTGCACCGGCGTGCGCGTGGCGGAAAACACCTCGGCGGACGACAGCTCGGTGGCCGCGCCATTGCTGTCGAAGTAGCCGGTTACGCAGATGCCTTTCGGGTGATTGCGGCGAAAACCTGGGTGTTCACCATTGTTGTGTTCGAGGGTGTCGACCACGCGGTCCGGGGTCAGCCGTTCGGGGCTGAAGTAGCCGCCGGTATAGGCCAGCGCACCGGCAATCACCAAGGTCACGGCGCCAATGGCCGCCAGGCGCACGGCCATGGCGGCGGGGCTTAGCGGTGCGGGTTTTTGTCGATCAAGGTCAGCCATATCAAGCTCCAAAGCCGTACAGAGGTGGGGTCAGACGCACCTCCTCAAGGTTTATTCCCGCTGCCGTATTTATTTATTTTTTAGCGGGCGGGGAATAACAGCCGCGCAGTGGCGTCTTGCTCACCATAGAATCCCTTGTGCTAACCGCCCGGAAACCACAGCGCCATGCATGGCATCGATGACCAACTACGCGAACTGCTGCCCCGGCTGCGCCGCTTCGCCCACTCGCTGACGCGCAACTCCAGCAGCGCCGACGACCTGGTGCAGGCCAGCCTGGAGAAAGCCCTCGGCGCCTGGGCCGGCAAACGCCCGGACGGCGACTTGCGCGCCTGGTTATTTGCCATCGTCTACCGCCAGTTTCTGGATGCCCAGCGCAGCGCCAGCCGTTATCGGCGTTTGCTGGAGTTATTCACTGGCGGCCAGGATGAGCACCACGAGCCCTCGGCCGAACGCACGGTGGTGGCGCAAACCACCCTCGCCGCCTTTGAACGCCTGCCCCACGAGCAACGCGCGATTTTGCTTTGGGTAACGGTGGAGGGCCTGCAATACCAGGAAGTTGCCGAGATCCTTGGCGTGCCGATTGGCACCGTTATGTCGCGTTTATCCCGCGCCCGTCAGGCCTTGCGCCAATTGAGCGACGGCGAAATCACCACCCCTTCTCTACGGGTTTTGAAATGATCACTCTGCCCCCCAGCGACCAGGATTTGCATGCCTACGTGGACGGCCAACTTAGCGAGGCCGAGCGACAGCAACTGGCCGTGTATTTGGCCGCGCACCCGGCGGTCGCCGAACAGGTGCGCGCCTGGCAACAGGATGCTCAGCACCTGCGCAGCGCATTGAGCGGCGCGCTGCATATGGCGCCCAACCCGCAGCTCGACCCGGCCGCCATTCGCCACAGTTTGCGCCGCCAACGCACACGCCACTTCGCCACCGCCGCGCTGCTGCTGATTGCGGTCAGCATCGGCGGAATGGGCGGCTGGCAGGCCCGTTCGCTAAACATGGCCAGGCATGTGCTGCCGATGGCCGATGCGGTGCAGGCCTATCGCATGTTTGCCGTCAAAGACGGCATGGCCAACGACTGGAACGCGGCCACATCGCGGGATGCCCAGAGCTGGCTGGACCAACAGTTTGCCCGCGCCGACCGCATTCCGGACTTGGCCGCGCTGGGGTTTAAACCGGTGGGCGGGCGGATGATCAGCACCGAACAGGGCGCGGCGGCGATGCTGGTGTACGAGGACGCCGACGGGCGCAAGGTAAGCTTTTACATCCGCCCGCCAGGCCCGCAGCACTACCTACTGGCGCGCGGCTCACGGCGCGATGGCGAGGTGCAGGCGGACTATTGGTCGAGTGCGGACTACAACTACGCGCTGGTGACCCCCGCCGATGCTGCCGCGGTGCGTAGCGCGCTGAGGCAATCGATTTAAACCAAAATCCCGCCCCCACGGTTTTAGCTCCCCTCTCCCCGCAGGGGCGAGGGGACTTAGCGCTGATCATTTGAACAGCTGTGTGAACCCCTTTAGCACCCCTCTCCCGCTTGCGGGAGAGGGGCTGGGGGTGAGGGCGGCAGCTCACACCGATTCCCCGTCATCCCCCCTCACCCTAACCCTCTCCCCGCAGGGGCGAGGGGACTTGGCGGTGTTCATTTTGGGCAGATGTGTTAGCCCCTGCTGATCCGCTACGATGCCTGGCAACTGAACAACCGTGCCTTGTGCTTGGAGTGTCTGTGCTACCCCCTCCCCTGTCCGGAAGCAGTAAACGTATACACCTGCGGATCAAGCGTGGGCGCATCGGCTTGGCGTTGGTGGCCAGCCTGTCGGTGTTGGCGGGTATGACTGATGCCATCGGTTTTCTCGCCAGTGGCGACTTCGTGTCGTTTATGAGCGGCAATACCACGCGCCTGGCGGTGTCCCTAAGCAATGGCGAGGGTGCCATGGTGCTGCGTCTGGCGCTGCTGCTGGGGATGTTTATTGTCGGTAATGCGGTGGGCGTGGTGCTGGCCAAGCTGGGTGACAAAAAGGCTTGGCCGCTGCTGCTGTGTGTGGCCTCGTTGCTGGGTGCTGCAGCGCTAACCCCGAACTTGATCGGGTTGATTGCAGCGATTCTGGCCATGGGCATGCTCAATGCCGTGGTGGAAGAAGTGAACGGCCTGCCCATTGGCCTGACCTACGTAACCGGCGCACTGTCGCGTTTTGGCCGTGGCCTGGGGCGCTGGCTATTAGGGGAAAAACGCGGCGGTTGGCGGGTGCAGATTATTCCCTGGGGCGGCATGTTTGTCGGCGCCGTGATTGGCGCCCTGCTGGAGCAACACTTCGGCATGCGCGCCATGGCCGCCAGTGCGGCTTTGGCCGTGCTGATTGGCCTGTGCACGCGGGTAATTCCACACCAATGGCAACGTGGCTACATGCTGCGTGAACAGCGGCGCAAAAGCCGCTAACGCTCCGTGCGGACCCGCGCCGAAACATAGCGGCGCCGCCAACGCTAAAGTGCCTGCGCCATTGACCAGATGACGGGCCGAATATGACACCCACCCCCCACACACGCGGCCACGCTTTGGTGGTTGGCGCCGGCGTAGTCGGCATTGCCACCGCCCTCTGCCTGCAACGCCAAGGCTGGACGGTAACCCTGCTGGACCGCCAGCCCCCCGGCACCGCCACCTCGTTCGGCAACGCCTGCACCTTTGCCACCTACTCAGTAGAACCGGTGGCCACGCCCGGCATCTGGAAGCAAGCGCCCGCGCTGCTGCTCAAAGCCGACAGCCCGCTAACAGTACGCCCCGCCTACCTCAGCAAAATCGCCCCCTGGCTGTGGCAATTCCTGCGCTACTCACGCGAACAACAGGTGCACGGCATCAGCCGCGACCTCGACACCCTGCTCAAACCCTGCATGACCGCCTGGGCCACCCTGCTCGACGACGCCAACGCCAACGACCTGATCCGCCACGACGGCGCGCTGTACATTTTTGAAGCCCACGAACGGCGCGCGGCGCAAGAAATGCTCGCCTACCACCGGCCCTTCGACATCCCCATTCGCCTGCTGGAAAACGCCGAACTGCACGCCCTGGAACCGGCCCTAAACGCCCGCGCAGCCCTTGGCGTAGAACTGCCAGGCGTCAGCCGCACCCTCGACCCGTACGCCTTGAGCCTGCGCCTGTTCAAGCGCTTTATCGAACTGGGCGGCTCCTTTTTGCGTGGCGAACTGCACGATATCCAACGCCACGCCAGCGACAGCGAACAGGTAATAGCCCACCTCAGCAGCGGCCAGACCCTTAACGCCGCGCGCATAGCGTTATGCACCGGTGCCTGGTCCAAACAGCTGGCCAACGCCCTTGGCGACAACCTGCCGCAAGACACCGAACGCGGCTACCACGTGCTCTTCGAACAAGCTGGCGCCCTGCTCAACCGCCCCGTCTGCTGGGGCGCGGGCGGCTTCTACATGACCCCCATGGCCCAAGGCCTGCGCATAGCCGGCACCGTCGAATTCGCTGGCACCCAAGCGCCACCCGACCCACGCCGCTACACCTACCTCGCCAACGGCGCGCGGCGCTTCCTCAACCTCCAACACGAACCCAGCTCAAAATGGATGGGCTTTCGCTCCTCCATGCCCGACAGCAAACCCGTACTCGGCCAATCGCGCCTACTGCCCCACGTGCACTACAACTTCGGACACGGGCATGTAGGACTAACGCTCGCCGCCATCACCGGACAACTGCTGGCAGAACAAGCCAGCGGAATACAACCCACAGTCCCCCTAACCCCATTTTCACCAAAACGCTTTTGATCTAGCTCTACCGCTCTTGCTCTACCGCCGTTGATCTACCCGCCCCGTTTATCGCAGGCCGAGCGTAGTCGTTGCGTAGGGGGTGGAGCGGCAGGAGCCGCGAAAGGCGTGGGGCCAAGGATGGCCCTGCACGCCGCCCCCTGGAGCAACGACGTAGCGAGGGAAGTCGCAGCGCAGCGTAGACCCAAGGTAGGGGCAAGCGTTTTTGGTTACTTTTTCCGCGACTGGAAAAAGTGACTCGCGCGTAAAGCGCGAAACAAAACGTTCAGCGCACGCGCTAACAAAGAAAATCACCGCCCCCAAAGCAAAAGCTGGTGCGCACAGCACACCCTACAAAACACACCGCGTAAGGCGCGAAACCAAACGTTCAGCCCACACGCCAACGAAGAAAATCCCCGCCCCCAAAGCAAAAGCCGGTGCGCACAGCACACCCACAAAAC
>NZ_JBBNAH010000228.1:0-3550 GCF_037994325.1 Pseudomonas sp. | reverse complement strand
CTTACTTCTACTTGGGCAATATCTACACCCGGCGCTTTAAGTTTGCCCAAGCCATCGCCGCCTATACCCAGGCGCTCAAACTGCAGCCGCAATTTCCCGAAGCCAGCGCCAACCTGGCCCTGGCGATCGCCCTGCAAAAGGATTACGACGACGCCGCAGAAAAAGCCCCGGACGTTAAGCCCGACGAAACCAAAGTGGACAACCAACACCCGGCCGGCAAAGGCAAAAACGTTGAGGTGCCCAAAGCCGCGTCGGATGAGCTGTGGCTGCAAAACCTCAGCACCTCGCCAGCGAAATTCCTTAAACAGAAATTCAGCCTGCAAGACGCCGCCGCTCAGCAGGTGCAGCCATGACGCGCTGGCTGTGGTTGCTGTGGCTATGGCCGCTCGCGGCGCTGGCCGATGACCCGCCGCAACTGTGGGTAGAAGCGCGTCTGCAACCACCCGGCGAAGTGGTGGTGGGAAGCACCGTGCACCTGGAAGTGGACGTGCTCACCGATGCCTGGTTCACCCACGCGCCGCAACTGCCCACCCTGCAATTACCCGGCGCCTTGGTGCAACCGCCTAGTGGCGAGGCGGAAAATATCAACACCACACGCCACGGCAAAAACGTTTTCGGCCTGCGCTACGTCTACCTGATCACACCCAACCAGGCGCAAGCCTTTGCCATCGCGCCGCTTACCGTCAGGGCCAAACCGGGGTTGGCGCCCGCAGCGATTACCGCGACCAGCGCGGCGTTGAATTTTATCGCGCAACAGCCACCGGGCTTTACCCCCGGCGAGCCGGTGTTGGTCGCCCAAGGGCTGCGTTTTACCCAGCGCATTCAGCACGCGGGCGGGCCGTTAAAGGTCGGCGACACGCTGGTACGTGAGCTGCGTTTGGAAGCCGATGGCACGCAAGCGATGTTGCTACCGGCGCCGGTTTTCAACGCCGTGGAAGGCCTCGGCACTTACCCCGCAGCGCCGCAAATCGAGGCCATTAGCGATGGCCGTGGACTGATAACAGGGGGGCGGCGGATCGACAGCGTGAGTTACCGCATCAACAACGCCGGCCATTTCGAATTACCCGCCATCGAACTGAGTTGGTGGGACAGCGCCAACCAGCAAAAACGCAGCGCCAGCGTGCCAGCCTTCAGCTTTACCGCCCAGGCCAATGCCGCGTATGCGCCGCCCTTTTCCATCGCAGCCGACCTACAAGCGCTGGGCCAACACCACCGGCTGCATTTAACCCGCCTGTGGCTGGTGGCGGCGCTGTTAGGGGTGGTTGTGCTGTTGGCCACGTTGGCCAAACCCTGGTGGCAGCGTGGTCGCAACGCCTGGCAACAGGCTCGCCAACGGCGCCGGCACGCCTGGTTAAACAGCACCGAATACGCCTGGCAGCAAGTGCCTGCGCAGTTGCACAAACAACCGCCAGAACTCTCCGCGTTGTACCTGTGGCTGCACCGCCGCACGGGCCTCACCACCTTTAGCCAGCTTCCACTCGCACCGGCACATGCGCTGCTAGGCTTGCTCAACGAACGCTACGCAGCCAGGCCTGGAAGTGCCGCTAATTGGCCAGCACTGGAGCACGCGTTACCGGCGTTGCAACGCAGCCTCAAGCCCGCGAAAAACAAGGCGGCCCATGCGCTGAAAGCGTTGAACCCCAGCCATACCCCGCACGCAAAGGAACGCTTATGAACCGACTTGGCCGCTCCCATTTACTGCTCTATTGCCTGCTGATGTTGGCCCTGTGGCCGACCTTTATGTACGCGGCCGAACCGTTGCCGGCGTGGAACGATGGGCCGGCAAAAAGCGCCATCGTCAGCTTTGTTGAGGCGGTGACTAAAGAAGGCTCCGACGACTTTGTGCCAGCCGCGGAGCGCATTGCCGTGTTTGACAACGACGGCACCTTATGGAGCGAACAGCCGGCGTATTTCCAGATTCTGTTTGCCTTCGACGAGTTCAAACGCCTGGCCCCGCAGCACCCGGAATGGAAAAACGATCCGACGCTCAAGGCGCTGCTGGAGGGCGATAAAAAAACCTTCGCCGCCAGCGGTGAAAACGGCCTACTCAAGGTGGTGGGCGTAACCCACACCGGCATCAGCACCGAACAGTTCCAGGCCAACGCCCGCGCCTGGCTGGCCAGTGCCAAGCACCCGAAAACCCAGAAGCCCTACACCGAAATGGTGTTCCAGCCGATGCTGGAACTGCTCGCCTACCTGCGCGCCAATGGCTTTAAAACCTACATCGTCTCCGGTGGCGAAGTGGCCTTTATGCGCGCCTTTGCCGAAGCGGTGTATAGAGTGCCACCTGAACAGGTAATCGGCACCACCTTTGTCAGCCAATTTCACGACAACGAGGGCCAGCCGGCGATTCTACGCACCCCCAAGCTCGCCCATAACAACGACGGCCCAGGCAAACCGGAAAGCATCGACGCCATCATTGGCCGCCGCCCCGTGCTGGCCTTCGGCAACTCCGACGGCGACCTGCAAATGTTGCAGTGGACGGCCGCAGGCAAGGGCAAACGCTTTATGGGCCTGGTGCACCACACCGACGCGGCACGCGAATTCGCCTACGACCACCCCTCGCCAATCGGCCAGTTGGACAAAGCCCTGACGCAGGCCACCGCAAACAAATGGACGGTGGTGGACATGAGCAAGGAGTGGCGAAGGGTGTACCCCTTCGATAAGGAGTAAATAGCACCGCAAACGCAATACCCGAACGTAGTCGAACGTCACGGCCCAGCGCCCGCGCGCCAAGCCGCCACAACGGAAGTATTCGGAGCACTTCAGTCAACCGCCCCGGCGGTTTATGGATGAAATGGAGGCAACACCATGACGCGCGTACGCAAATGGCTCCCGAGGTTGGCGTTAACCGCCGCCGCGGTGATGGGGCTCTCGGCAACCGCCGGCGCCGCTGACAAACCCAACATTCTGGTGATATTCGGCGACGATATCGGCCAGACCAATATCAGCGCCTATTCCTTTGGCGTGGTCGGTTATAAAACGCCGAACATCGACCGCATCGCCAAGGAAGGCATGATGTTCACCGACTACTACGCCGAGAACAGCTGTACGGCGGGGCGCTCAAGCTTTATCACCGGGCAGACACCGCTGCGCACGGGGCTGTCGAAGGTCGGCATTCCCAATGCACCGGTAGGCTTGCAGGCCCGCGATATCACCATTGCCCAGGCGCTGAAATCCCAGGGTTACGCCACCGGGCAATTTGGTAAAAACCACTTGGGCGACCGCGACGAATACCTGCCCACCGCCCACGGCTTCGACGAATTTTTCGGCAACCTGTACCACCTCAACGCCGAAGAAGAACCCGAGCGCCCCTACTGGCCCAAAGACGACCCCGCCTGGGTAAAAGCCAACTCCCCGCGCGGCGTTATCCACAGTTTTGCCGACGGCAAAATTGAAGACACCGGCGCCCTCACCGCCAAACGCATGGAAACCATTGACGACGAAACCGTGGGCGCCGCCCAGGAGTTCATCAAGAAACAAGTGGCGGCCAACAAGCCGTTCTTTGTCTGGATGAACACCACCCGCATGCACTTGTTCACCCATGTGC
>NZ_JBBNAH010000227.1:0-26820 GCF_037994325.1 Pseudomonas sp. | reverse complement strand
CAGCACACCCTACGAAAAGCCCGCGTCTAAGGCGCGAAACCAAACGTTCAGCACACGCGGTAACCGAAGAAATACACAGCCAGTGCGCACCACACAACCCAATCCACCACACAAAAAAAGCCCGCCTTACGGCGGGCCAAGTCAGGAACAACCGGTTTATACGGTGTCAGTTTTCAACGCATGATCACTGATCATCCCATTGATCACCGTCGCCGCATCGGTACTGCCGTAGTACGCCGCACTGGAGAGATTAACCCCATCCAACGTCACACTCTGCTGCGCCGGTCCACCCGCTGTAGTGCTGATATTAATGGTGGTGCTAGTACCAAAACTAAAGCTCAGGTAGTCGTCCAAGGCATTGCCGTTCTGCGCCACGCCGGAGAGCAGTTGCGACAGGTCGAGCACGTCGGAGTTGCTCCCGGTCAGGTCGATATTGAAGTCGGTGATATGGTCGGCGCCACCGCCCAAGCCGCCTTTTTCCCAGATAAACGTGTCCTTCGCTGCCCCACCGCTCATGGTATCTGCGCCCAAGCCACCGACCAGGAAGTCGGCACCACCACCGCCACTTAGGGTGTCGTTGCCAGCACCGCCGTAGAGGTAGTTGCTGCCGCTGTTGCCCGTGAGGGTGTCGTTGTAGTCCGAGCCAATGAGGTTTTCGATGCTGCTAAAGGTGTCGCTGCCTGCGCCGCCGCTGGCGGTGTTGGTGGTGAGGTTGGCGATCACGCTGGAGGTGGCGTCGATGTAGCTGGCGGTGTCGACGCCGTTGCCGCCGTTGAGCGCGTCATTGCCCAGGCCACCGGCAAGAATATCGTTGCCTTCTCCGCCATTGAGGGTGTCGTTGCCACCCAAGCCCAGCAGGATGTCGTTGCCATCGTTGCCGTTGAGGGTGTCGTTGGCGCCGTCACGACCGAGCAGAATCTCGTCGCGGAAGGTGCCGTCCAGGGTGTTCTCACCACTCTGACCACGGTCGACAGTCACCACGGAGGTATCCAACGCGTGGCTGCCGTCGATGGAGGCGGTGTAGGTGAAGCTGCCGCCATCACGGGCGTTGTTGCTTTCTTCGTTAAACACCGGCGCGTTGGCGTTGTGGGTAACGCTGCCATCCACCGGGTTACCCGAGGCGATGATCGACAGCAGGTTGTGGCTTGGGCCGGTGTCGTTGGCCAGCAGCGCCCAAGTCGGAATGCTGATGTGGTCAATGCCGGATTGCGCTTCGAGGTTGGTTAGTACTAGGTCGTCGCGCACCACCATCGGTGCCTGACTGGCGCTGATGGCGATGTTTAGCGCCGCTTGCGCGGTGTCGCCGTCCAGGTCGATCAGGGTGAACAGAATGGTCGCCGCCAGCGCCGTACTGATTACGCTCGGTGGCGTAAAGGCGTAGGCACCGCTGTTGACGTTCACTGCCAGGCTGCCGCCCGAGGCCAGGCCCAGGGTGAGCATGCCCCCGCTATAGGTGTAGGTGGTGGCGCCCGCAGCACCGCCGACGGTTACGGCGTTGCTGGCCTTGTCGTAGGTGAAGGTTTTGCCATCCACGCTCAGCACCCGCACATAACCGCCATCGGCGCCGAAGCTGCCGCCGCTGGTGAGGTTGCCCAGCAGGGGTGATGCCTGGGCGGTGCCAACCAGTACCGAGGTGAGGTTATTCAGGTCGGTAACCACGGTGGAGTCGGTGTTGGTGCCGGCACTGCCGTTATAGGCAATCGGGTCGAGCGGCGCGGCGTTAACGCCAGTGCCCATGCCCAGGGAGTAGGCACGCACGTTGTTGGCGCTGAGGAAGTTGATCCACGCTTGCTCTTCCGACACGCCACCGTTGGAGTACGGTGTCGGCCACCCCGCCGCGCTGCCTGCGGTGTTGGAAATGCCTGCGTCGCTCCCAGGCTCGTTGGGCTGACCGTCGGAGAGGAAGTACGCCACGTTTTGCACATTGCCGGTGGTGACTTTGCCGCCGTCGCTGCCCGCTTGCGCATAGGCGGTAATCGCCTTGATCAGCGCGTCGTCGTAGTTGGTGTTATTGGTCGGTTGCAGCGCCAGCACCGCCGCTTTCGCATCGGCAATGCTCACCCACACTTCCTGCACGGTTGCGGTGGTGGAGAACGACACCACGCTGACTTTCACATCGCCCAAGGCATCGTATTGCTCGAACAGCTCCAGCAGCGAGCTCTTCGCCGCTTCCATGCGGGTCATGTTACCGACGCCGGAGTTGTCACCCATGCTGCCGGAGTTATCCAGCACGATCATCAGGTTGGTGTTAAGGCTGGTGGTGGCCTGGCCGCTCTGGGTGATGTTTGCCGCTGTTGGCGCATCGTCGAGGAAGCTGATGGCGTTGCCCAGGTTTAGCGCGGTGCTGGCAGAATCGCCGTCGTGGTCGATTACGGTGGCGACCAGTTGCACCAGGTTAGCAGCGCTAAGGGTCAGCGATTGGTTCGGCCCAGTATTGGGGCTGTGTTGCAAGGCCAGGTTCTGGTCAAGAGTGACCAAGCCATTGCTGGCATTAACCGTTACGGTAAAGGCCGTAGCGCCGGAGCTGCCGCCCACTTTGCCGACGATGTCGCTGCCGACTTTGTACAGCAGGATATCGCTGCCGGTGGCGGCGTCTTTCAAGCCGCTGACGGCACCCGCCGAGCTGACGTTCAGGCTGTAGGTGGTAGAGCCCGCACCGTCTGCGCCATAGCTGCTGTTAAACGCACCGGCGAAGTTGCTGCTGGCGTTGGCCGCCAGGTTGCTTTCGTCCACTTGCAGGGTTGGTGCTGGGGCGGTGCTAAGGGCAACGCTTGGCAGGTCATCTTCGATCTGCACCAGGAAGCCGCCGGCCAGGGTCATTGGGTTATTGCTGCCGTCCACCGCTTTGAGAATGCTGGCGAAGTTCAGGGTCAGCAGTTCGTTGTCATCGCCATTGGCCAGCGGGTGATCCAACGGCCCTTTGAGGGTAAAGGTGTAATCGCCATTGGCGCCGACCTGCAAGGTAAACACTTGCGCCCCACCCGCTCCCGCTGTGGCGGTCAGGGTGTTGCCCACTACGCTGTAGACCAGCGCTACGCCGTGCGAAGTGGCCGAAGCCAAGCCGCTGGTGTTGCTGCTCAGGCTGAACTGCGCAGTGCCTGGGCCAAATACCAGGTCGCCGACGTTGCCGGTGGCAACGGTGTTAAAGGCATCGCCATCGCTCACGCCGCCGCTGAGTTCGTCTTCATCAACCCGCGCGATAACCGGTGCGGCGTCTTCGACAAATACGGTCAACGTGGCCGAGGATGGGTCGCCGTCATGGTCGACGATGGTGTATTGGAAGCTCTCCACTTTGTCGCCAACCACAGTGGTCGGCGCGGTGTAGCTCCAGGCGCCATTGCTGAAGTTAAACGACAGCTTGCCGCCATCGGCTGTGACGATATTGCTCAACGAGTTGCCGGTGATGTTGGCGCCGCTACCGGATGGGTCGATGGTGTTTACACCATCCCAGGTGTAGGTCACGCCGTTGATTTGAATCGACTGAATATGGCCGCCGCCGTCGGCGCCATAGCTGTCGTCATCGGCCGTACCCACCACCCCGTCGCTGCCGGCCAGCACATTGCCAGTCACCAGGCCGCCAGAGACTTGCGCCACCAGGGTGCTGACCAGGCTGCCGAAGTTGGCCACCAGAATCGGTGAGCCGCTGCCGTCAACGTCCACTTGTTGCAGGTGAGCCGTGTCAATGCCATCGCCCACGCCAAGGGTGGTGACGTTGATGTGGTTGGCGGTAACGAAGTTGGTCCAGGCGGTCGAGACCGCGGTGGTTAACGATGCGCCGCCAGGGCCGGTATTTTCATTGGGGTTACCGTCGCTGATAAAGAACACCTGGTTGCTGTAGCCGTTAATCGGCGTAAACGAGGTGGTGACTTTGCTGACCGCATCGCTGAAATCGGTATCGCCGTTATACGGCCGCACACCGCCAGGCAAGGTCGGGTTCAGGCTGTCGACCTTGGCGGCGAAATCGGCGTAGTTGCTGATTGGCGTATAGGCGGTGGCATCGCTGGAGAACACCACGATTTGCGCCTTCACATCACCACTGGTGCCGCTGTACAGCGCCTGCGCGGCCGCCTTCACGGCGGTGAGCATGGTGTTGAGTTCGCTGTTGCTGATGCTGCCGCTAAAGTCGAGCACAAACACCGAGTTGAAGTTCTGCCCCTGGGCTTCTTGCACATAGGCGATATCGCCCTTGGCCAGCGGGGTGTCGTCGTCGACGTTGATGTTCAGGGTGCCGGTGGCCTTGTCGCCGTCCTTATCGGTAACTTGGTAGTTAAGGGTAAAGGCCTGGTTGTTTTCGCTGTCCGCCGTGGCGTGGTCAATCGGTGCGTTCTGCACCACGTTGTAGGCGCCGGTGGCGGTGTTGAGGGTGACGGTCAGCACCGTAGCACCGGCCTGTTTCACCAGCAGGTTGTTGCCCGACGCTTCGTAGGTAAAGCCGCTCGGCGCGCCGCTGGTTAGCCACTGAATGGAACCAGCACCGTCGGCGCCATAGCTGTGGGCGAGCACGCCGGAGGTGTTTTGCGCGTTAACGTCATCGCCAATGCCGCTGGCATTGCCGTTGGGTAGCGCATCGTCGTCGAGCAGTACGGCGTTGTTGCTGGTGACGTTGGGGCCGTCGTCTTTAAAGCTGATGGCGTTGCCCAGGTTAAGCGTGGCGCTGCTGCTATCGCCGTCGTAGTCGGTGATGGTGGCAACCAATTGCACCAGGTTAGCCGCCGACAGCGTGGCAGCCTGATCGGCGCCGCTTTCCGGGGTATGGGCAATCGCGCGCAGTTGGTCGAGGGTCACGTCGCCACTGGCATTTACCGACACGGTAAACACCGTGGTGCCGGCGATGCCGCCAATTTTGCCGACCACCTCATTGCCGATTTTGAACAGTTGAATGTCATTGCCGGTGGCCGAGTCTTTCAGACCGCTATTGGCCCCACTGCTGCTGACGTTCAGGCTGTAGGTGGTGCTGCCCGCGCCGTCACCGCCGGACTGGCCGGTAAACGAGCCGGCGAAGTTATGGCTGGCGTTAGTGCCCAGGTCGGTTTCGTCTACTTGCAGCTGGGCTGGAGTAGCGTTGCCGGCGCTGATGGTCGGTACATCGTCTTCGATATTGACCAGGAAACCGCCACTGAGCGGCAGTGGAGTGCCGCCATTGGTGGCTTGCAGAATGCTGGCGAAATTCAGCGTCAGTTGCTCGCTGTCACTGCCGTTGCCCAGCGGGTGATCCAGCGGGCCTTTGAGGGTAAAGGTGTAATCGCCGTTGGCATCTACCTGCAAGGTAAACACCTGCGCCCCACCCGCTCCCGCCGTGGCGGTCAGGGTATTGCCCACCACGCTGTAGACCAGTGCCACGCCATGGGAAGTGGCGGCCGGCAAGCCGCTGGTGTCGCCGCTCAAGCTGAACTGCGGGGTGCTGCCGGCCACGCCCAGGTCCACCAGGCTGCCAGTGGCAACGGTGGTGAACGCGTCGCCATCGGTAATGCCGCCAGGCAGTTCGTCTTCATCCACAGTCGCTACTACTGGCGAGGTGTCTTGCACGTACACGGTCAGGCTGGCGGTAGACGGATCGCCGTCGTGGTCGACGATGGTGTATTGGAAGGTTTCCACTTTGTCGCCGCCGGCATCCGGGGCTTTGTAGGTCCAGGCGCCGGTGCTGAAGTTAAACGACAAGGTGCCGCCCTGGGCGGTGGCGATATTGGTCAGCTGATTGCCGCTGATATTCGCCCCGCTGCCGCTCGGGTCAATGGTGTTGACGCCATCCCAGACGTAGGTGACGCCATTCACCTGAATAGACTGGATATGCCCCGCACCATCGGCGCCATAGCTGTCGTCATCACCGCCACCGGCCACGCCGTTGCTGCCCAGCAGCACATTGCCACTGACAAAGCTGCCGGTAACCTGGTCGACCAGGGTGTCAATCAGCCCACCAAAACCGTCCACCAGAATCGGCGAGCCGCTGCCGTCCAAGTCCACTTGTTGCAGGTGGGTTTGGTCGATGCCATCGCCCACGCCAATAGTGGTGACGTTAATGTTGTGGGCGTTGATAAAGGCTGCCCACTCCGTGGCGCCAGCGGTGGTCAGCGAGCTGCCACCTGGGCCTTGGCTTTGGTTAGGGTTGCCGTCACTGATAAAGAACACTTGGTTGCTGGCGCCGGCAATCGGGGTGAAGTCGGTGACCACTTGGTGCACGGCATCGGTGAAGTCGGTGTTGCCGTTGAATGGCCGGGTGCCGCCTTCTGCCGGGTTGAGCTGGTCGAGCTTGTCGGCAAAGTCGGCATAGTTATCAAAGGTCGGGTACGACACCGCGCCATCGGAGAACACCACGATCTGCGCATGTACATCACCGCTGGTGCCACTAAACAGCGCCAGAGCAGCAGCCTTCACCGCCACCAGCATGGTGTTCAGTTCGGTGTTGCTGATGCTGCCGCTAAAGTCCAGGACAAACACGGTGTTGAAATTCTGCGCCTGCGAAACCTGCACCGTCGCCACATCGTTTTGTGCTTGCGGGGTGTCGTCGTCGACGTTGACCTGCAAGGTGCCGGTGGCCTTGTCGCCATCTTTGTCGGCAACCTGGTAGTTAAAGGTAAAGGCCTGGTTGTTTTCGTTGTCGGCATTGGCGTGATCAATCGGGGCGTTTTGCACCACGTTGTATTCGCCGGTGCTGCTATTGAGCGACACCGTCAGTACGGTGGTCGCGCCCTGTTTCACCACCAGGCTGGTGCCGGAGGTTTCGTAGGTGAAACCGGCCGGTGCACCGCTGGTCAGCCATTGGATGGAGCCGGCGCCGTCGGCACCGTAGCTATGGGCCAGGGTGCCGGTGCTATTGGCCGAGTTAACGTCGTCATTTACGCCGCCCGGAATGCCATTGGCCAACGCGTCGTCATCGAGCAACACCACGCCATTGCTGGTCACGCTGGGGCCGTCGTCGCGGAAGCTGATGACTTGGCCGAGATCAACGGCGGCCGTAGCCGAGTCGCCGTCGCCATCAACCACGGTGGAGCCCAGGCTGATATGCCCGGCGCCGAGGAACGTGGCTTCGTCAGGGTCGCCGGTGGGGTGCACGATGGCGCGGATCTGGTCGAGGGTGACCGTACCGCTGGCATTTACGCTGACGGTAAATACCAGTTCATTACTGGTGGCGGTGCGGCCTTCGATTACCCCAGCGTTTACGCTGAGAATCACGTTTTCGCCGGTGGCGGTATCGACCAAGCCGGAATTGGCGTTGGTGACATTCAGACCATAGGTTTGGCTGGCCAAGCCATCGGCGCCAGGCTGCACGTTAAAGGTGCCGGCAAAGTTGGCGCTGGCGTTGGTGCCCAGGTCGGTTTCATCCACTTGCAGTTGCAGCGACGAGCCCCAGGTGACATTGGTGGCGACGTCGTTGTAGTCATAGTCAGAGCCCTGGGTGAGGTCTTCCCAGTTCTGGTTGCCGGGGATGCCGGTGTCTTGCAGGTGCGAGCCGCCCGGGTTGAGGGTGGCATCGTTAAACAGCACATTGGCGCCAGCCGAGCCGGTCAGCGCGACGCCACCAACCGAGGCCACCCATTGGCCGCTGACCAGGCTAAAGGTCACCGGCGCGCCGTTAACCAACCCAGGGTTGTTAGTGGCGCCATTAGGAATAATAAAGAAGCCTGTGGTACTGGGGTCCAGACTGCTGATATCGACGGTATCGCCTGAGGCTTGGTTGTGCACATTGGCCCAGATGATCTTGCCGTCCACCGGCGTGCCATCGGCGGCCTTGATGTAGTAGCCGTAGGTGTTGTTGTAGCCAGCGCTGCTGCCTGCAAAGGTTACAAACGAGCTGCCACCCAGGTCACTGGCCTGAATGGTTGGGCTGTCGTCGTTGATATTGACCACCAGGCTACCGGTGGCCTGATCGTTGTCGCGGTCGGTCACCACCACGCCAACGTTAAGCTGCAGGGTGTCTTCGGTGCCTGCGGTCTGATGCATCAACGGTTGCAGCAAGCTGACGGTATAGGCGCCGGTGCTGAGATTGGTCAGCTCCACGGTTACCAAGGCGCCACGGCTGGAACTGATGGTCAGGGTATTGGTGCTGGCATCCCACACCGAGGTCACGCTTTCGCCGCCGAGGGTGGACGGGCCACTCAAGGCAATACTTTGCAGGCCATCGGCACCGGCTGAGAGGTTTAGCGTGCCGCTGGTGGTGGTCGCGGCACCGGCCACATCGCCTGGGCCGCCGTTGATACCGCCGAGCAGACCTTCGTCGTCCAGCACCGCAGTGGCAGTGGTTTGCCCAACAGTTGGTGCATCGTCGTGGAAGCTCAGCGCATTGCCGATATTCAGGGTGGCCGAGGTGCTGTCGTTATCGCCGTCGGTAATGGTGCCGGTGAGTTGGATCAGGTCGGCCGCCAGAACGTTGCTGGCTTGATCCGGACCGCTTTCAGGCAAGTGCTGGATAGCCAATTGCTGGTCGAGGGTGACCACGCCGGTGGCGGAATTTACGCTGACGGTAAAGGACACCGCGCCACTTGGCCCGCCAACACGGCCGACCAAATCATTGCCTTCTTTGTAGAGCAGAATCGCATCGCCGGTGGCGGTGTCTTTCAGGCCGCTGTCGGCGCCGGGGGCGCTGACGTTTAAGGTATAGGCCACCGCACCTGGGCCGTCGGCGCCAAATACCGGAATAAACGCGCCGCTGAAATTGGCGCTGGCGTCCAGGCCCAGGTTGGTTTCGTCCACCACCAGAACGGGCGGCTTGCCGGTGCCTGGATCGATTACCGGGGCATCGTCGAGGAAGCTGATGGTGCCACCGATATCCAGACTGGCGCTGTTGCTGTCGCCGTCTTTGTCCGTGATGGTCGCGACCAACTGCACCAGGTTTGTGCCGAGCAAGCCGGTGCTTTGATTCGGGCCGGCTTCGGGGTCATGCACCACGGCGCGTTGCTGGTCGAGGGTGACCACACCACTGCTGGCATCCACGCTCACGGTAAAGGACACCGCACCGGCTGGCCCGCCAACGCGGCCCACCAATTCAGCGCCTTCTTTAAACAGCAAAATGGCATCGCCGGTGGCGGTATCCACCAGGCCGCTATCGCTACCTGCGGCGCTGACGTTAAGCGCATAGGTCACGCTGCCGGCGCCATCGGCGCCAAAGGTCGGTACAAAAGCGCTGCTGAAATCGGCGCTGGCGTCGACACTCAGGAAGGTTTCATCGACCACCAAGGCAATGCCAGCCAGGGTGCCGGGGGTAATGCTTGGGCCATCGTCACGGAAGCTGATGGCGTTGCCCAGATCAAGGCTGCCGCTGGCGGTATCGCCATCGCCATCAGTGGCCGTGGCTACCAGGTTGATATGGCCGCTGCCCAGGGTGGCCAGGTCATTGGCATCGCTGCCATCGCTGTGCACCACGGCGCGAATTTGATCGAGGGTAACGGTGCCATCGGCCGCCACACTGACGGTAAAGACCAGGTCGCCGCTGCCGGCCGTGCGGCCTTCGACCACCCCAGCACTAACGCTCAACACCACGTTTTCGCCCGTGGCGGTATCCACTAGGCCGCTGGCGGGGTCACTGACGGTGAGCTCATAGCTCACGCTTTGCAGGCCATCGGCGCCGCCCTGCACAGTGAACGCATCGCTGAAATTAGCCGAGGCATTGGCACCCAAGTCGCTTTCATCGACCTGCAGCTGCGCCTCGGTAGCAACGCTGCCAATGGTCGGCACATCGTCTTCGATATCAATGGTGAACAGGCCGTTGGCTTCGTTGAAACCTTGCACCGGGTCGCCGTCAAAGTCGGTGGCAGTCAGCAGTTGGGTAAAGTCGATACCCACCACATCACCATTGCCGAACAGTTCGCCGTCATCGCCATTGGCTTGCGGGTGATCCAGCGGGCCTTGCAGGGTAAAACTGAAACTGCCATCGGCACCCACTTGCAGGGTGAATACCGGGAAACCCGGGCCGTTGGCGGTCAGGGTGGTGTAACTGCCATCGGCGGCCACGTCGACGGTGTAGGTCAGCGCCACGCCACCGGAGCTGAGATTCTGCGCGCTGAGTACGGCAGTGGCGGTGGTGACATCTACCAGGCCAAAGCTGCCGATGCCATCGGCACCGAAGTTAACCAGGCTGGTGAGTGAACCGGGGCCAGCGTCGATGGAAACATTCACCGTTTGCGCGGGGTTGGCATCCGAACCGACTGGGTCGCCGTCTTCGTTGTTGCCCTCGTAGGGCGCATTCAAGCCCACGCCAGGCAAGGCCAGCAGGGTTGGGCCATCGCTGGGCGGCGTCTGGGTCAGGGCATCTTCATGCACGGTGCCACCGACATGGGGGAAGAACACTTGGCCCTGCCCTTCGCCCTCGCCTTCACGGAAGGTCGCCAGTTCGGGGCTGTCGTCGTTGACATTGACGGCCAACGAGCCGGTGGCCGGGGTGCCATTACCATCGGTGATGGTGTAGCCCAGTTGCAAGCTGAGGGTGTCTTCGGCCCCTGCCACCGGGTGATCCAACGGCAGCTGCAATTCAAAGTTATAGGCGCCCGTGGCAGGGTCGGTGTTGGTGGCGGTAAACACCACCGGGCCATCGGCGCTGCCTTGATGGGCGGTGAGGGTCAGGCCATCGGCGCTGATCACGGCAACCAGTGGCAAACCGTGGGCACTCAAACCAGAGAGATCGACCGCATTCCACGAGAACGTGCCAGGGCCATCGGCGCCGTAGTTGTAGCCCAGGGTGCCGCTGAGGGACGCCGGCACATTGGGTTGGTCATCACCGTACGGGCTGCCTTCGATACTGCCTGGCAGGTCGCCGTCTTCGTCGAGGTCAATGCTGGTGGTGCCGGTGTTGGGGCTGCTATCGACTGCGGCAATGCCAGGGTCAGGGTTACCGGCTTCTGGCTCAGGGAATTCAGGGCCGCGAATCAAACCTTCGGTGGGGAAGCCAATGGTCGGCGCCACTGAACCGGCGGTTTCCGACAGCAACACAAACGAGCGACCACCGCCAGCACCGCCAGGGCCACCGGCACCGCCGGCACCTGGGCCCGCAGCAGTGGCTTCACCTTGTTGGGTTGGGTCGGCGCCGGCCTCGATGGCGGCTTGCAGTTTTTCCACGTCAGTCAGTTGCTGATCAGTGGGGGCTGCCGGGGCGGTGGCGTTGGGGTTGACGGTTTCAGTGCCGTCGGGAGGCGTGGCGGTATTCGTGCCTTGGGCCAGCATCGAGCTGTCGAGGGTCAGGCTGCTTTCGCGGCCGAGGGTTAATTCGTTGCCGTTGGTCAGGGCAACGGCCACTGCACCTTGGGCGCCGGTTTCGATTTGGTCACCGGCAAACAAACGATCACCTTCGGACAGTGGGCGTCGCGATCCGTCGCTCGCTACCGCAAAGACCTCGCCGATAACCTTACTGACGACACCAATTAACGTAGCCATGACATCCTTCCTCACACCTGCTGCCGACGATCGTCGACATGCAATTTCAAAAGGGCCAACAGCCTTTCAAAACCCGAGGAATACGAGATACCCGCCGAAAGTAAGCAGCGACAAAAAACATCAAAAAGCCATGACGTCAAAAAACCATCGCCCTAGCCTGCTCAAACTGCCAGCAGTGTTTCTCCCCTTTCCAGACGCTCTAAAACAGCAATTGACCGTACTTGACAAGCCCCGCCGGCATCAAAGACCCCGAAAAACGTGACTTACAGGCAAAAACAATGTGCTCGTTTTCACACAATGCATAAGAATGTTTGTTCATAAGGTTTGTTCCAAAAATTTCTTAGGTTGTTCTAAAGTTGTTCTTAGCTGTGATGTTACAAGCCTGAAACGGTCTACTAGGCGCATAAGCCAATTTATTGGCATAAACGACACAACACACACATCTGGAGAAGTACCCATGCCTGCACTAAGCCCCCTATGGACCGGTGTGCTGCTGGCGATGGTCTGCGCGCAAGCGCAAGCCATGTCGCTGAGCGAAGCCATCCAAAGCACCATCGACACTCACCCCGAGCTGCAAGCCAGCATCAACGACCGCCGCTCCACGCTGGAACAGGTCAAGGTCGCCAAAGGCGGCTACTACCCGGTGGTGGATGCGATCGCCGGTTATGGCCGTGAAGAAACCGATAGCCCAACCACCCGCGGCCTCACCGGGCACAACAAGGAGCAACTGGACTACGGCACCTCGCAGCTGCGCCTGCGGCAAATGATCTTCGACGGGTTCAACACGCCCAATGAGGTGGCCCGCACCGAAGCGGTGGTCGACTCGCGCGCGTATTACATCCAAGGCACCGGCGAAGACCTGGCCCTGCGCACCGTCGAGGTGTACCTGGAAGTGCTGAAACGCCGGGAGATGGTGACCCTGGCGAAAAACAACCTGCAGGCCCACCAACGCATGGGCGACCAGATTAATTTGCGTAGCGAGCGTGGGGTGGGCAGCAACGCCGACTCCGATCAATCGGCCGCACGTTTGGCCCTGGCGGCCAACAACCTGTACACCGAACAGGTCAACCTGGCCGATGCTGAAGCCAACTTTCTCAGCGCCGTAGGGCGTCCGGCCGACGAGCTGGAAGCGCCCGCCTCGATCAAGGGCCAGATCCCTGAAGACCTCAGCGCCGCCCGGCAACTGGTGGTGGACAACAACCCGCTGCTGAAATCGGCCCAGGCCGACGTCAACGCCGCGGAGAAACAATACGAAGTGGCCAAGTCGCCCTTCTACCCGCGCCTGGACGCCGAACTGGCAGCCAATGCCAACAACAACACCTCCGGCGAAGAAGGCCACGACAACAACTGGCGTGCTGGCGTGGTGATGACCTACAACCTGTTCAACGGCGGGCGCGACAAAGCCAACCTGCAATCGACCGCCTACCAAATCAACCAGGCCATGGACATCCGCAACAACGCCCTGCGGCAGATCAACGAGAACGTCTCGCTGGCCTGGAACGCCCTGCAAAACGCCCGTCTACAAACGCCGATGGCGCGTGACTACGCCGACTACACCAAGCGTGTACGCATGGCCTACCAAGACCAATTCGGCCTAGGCCAACGCACCCTGCTCGACTTGCTCGACAGCGAAAACGAGCTGTTCACCGCCAACCGCCGCTACACCGAAGTGCGCTACACCGAGGAATTCTCGATGTACCGCCTGCAATCGGCCATGGGCGACCTGCTGCGCCACCAAGGCACCGTACTGCCGGCCGAGGCCACAGCCCTGAATGAAGTGAAAAGCACAGCGCAACTACCTTCGATGAAATAGCAACGGCTGGTGCGCACAGCACACCCTACGGCAGATCGCACTTCGATTCGTAGGGTGCGCTGTGCGCACCAGGCGGTATCAGCCCGTCAGGTAGAAGTCCGGCCGAACAATTGTCTGAACACAGCCGACACGGCGTGATCAGAGAGCAGTGGCCGAGTTCTCAGGTCTGAAGAAGTAGGAGTTGTATCTGTGACCACCATGGAACGGACCGGACCTTCCGGTGACCCGCGCTTAGACCATGACGACCCGTTACTCGATGGGTTGTTGATTCTTTGCAATCTGCACAATTGCTCCGCCAGCCGCGGCAGCCTGAGTGCCGGTTTGCCCATGCCCGAACAACGCCTGAGTGCCGACTTGCTGCCCCGCGCAGCGGCCCGTGCCGGCTTGCAGGCGCGCCTGTTGCGCCGCGATTTAAACGCCATATCTGCCCTCAACCTGCCGGTGTTGCTGCTGTTCAAAGGCGGCCGTTGCGCGGTGCTGCGCGAGTGGAGCAAAGACGGCAAAGCACTGATTCTGCCCAGCGAAGCCGAAGGCGGCGAGCAATGGGTCACGCGTGACGAACTCAAAACCGAATACGCCGGCCAAGCCCTGTTCGCCCGCCCCCGGCATGAGCTGGAAGACCTGCGCACGCCGCTGGTTCCGCGTGTTGAAGCGTGGTTTCGCGACACCCTGAAACTGTCGCGCTGGCTGTACGCCGACGCCATTCTCGCCAGCCTGTTGATCAACATTCTCGGCATGATGGTGCCGCTGTTTGTGATGCAAACCTACGACCGCGTGGTGCCCAACCAAGCCACCGCCACCTTGTGGGTGTTGTCCATCGGCCTGCTGCTGGGCACGATTTTCGAACTGCTGCTTCGGGTGTTGCGTTCGCATCTGCTGGATGTAGCCGGGAAAAAGACTGACGTGGTGCTCTCAGCCACCTTGTTTGAGCGCATCACCGGCATGTCCATGAGCGCGCGCCCCGCCAGTGTCGGCGGCTTCGCGCAGAGCATTCACGACTTCCAGGGCCTGCGCGAATTTCTCACCGCCGTGACCCTGACCAGCATCATTGACCTGCCCTTTGCCCTGTTGATGATCATCGTCATCGGCTTGCTCGGCGGCTGGCTGGTGGTGATCCCGCTGCTGGCCTTTCCGATCACCATTGGCTTCGCCTTTATCATCCAATCGCGGCTGCGCGACACCGTGCAAAAAAGCCTGGCCTTGGGTGCCGAACGCCAAGCGCTGCTGATCGAAACCCTTAGCGGCCTGGAAACGTTGAAAGCCTGCAGCGCCGAAAGCGAGCGCCAGCACAAATGGGAAACCACCCACGGCGCCCTCACCCGCCTCGACGCCCATGCCCGCAACCTCTCGGCCCTGGCCACCAACGGCACGCTGTTTCTGCAACAGTTCTCCGGCATGGCGACGATTATTGCCGGCGTGTACCTGATCATCGATGGCAACCTCAGCGTCGGCGCCCTGGTGGCCTCATATATGCTCGGCAGCCGGGTAATGGCGCCGCTGGGGCAAATCGCCGGGTTGATCACCCGCTACCAACAAGCGCAAATCACCATGCGCAGCACCGACGCCATGATGGCCATGCCGCAAGAGCGCCAGGCCAAACAGCGCCCCCTGGAGCGCACCCACCTCAAGGGCGCGCTGGACATGCACAAAGTCAGCTTTACCTACCCAGGCGCCGCCTCCCCGGCCCTGGTCGGTGCCAGCCTGCATATGCAAGCCGGTGAGCGTATCGGCATCATCGGTCGCAGCGGCTCAGGCAAAAGCACCCTGGCGCGCTTAATCATGGGTTTCTACACCCCCGAAGAAGGCCAACTGTTGCTTGATGGCCTGGACCTGCGGCAACTGGACGTGGCCGACCTGCGCCACCAGATCGGCTATGTCGCCCACGACCTGCCCCTGCTCTCCGGCAGCCTGCGCGACAACCTGACCCTGGGTGCCCGCTACGTCAGCGATGCGCGCATGCTCGAAGTGGCGGAAATGACCGGTGTCAACGAGCTGGCCCGCGCCCACCCGCAAGGCTTCGAACGCCCCGTGGGCGAACGCGGCCAACTGCTTTCCGGCGGCCAACGCCAAGCCGTATTACTGGCCCGCGCCCTGCTGCTCGACCCACCGATTCTGGTGCTCGACGAACCCACCAGCGCCATGGACAACAGCAGCGAAGAAGCCCTGAAAGCCAAGCTGCAAACCTGGGTGCAAGGCAAAACCGTGCTGCTGATTACCCATCGCACCTCAATGCTCAGCCTGGTCGACCGCCTGATCGTGCTCGACAACGGTCACGTCATGGCCGACGGGCCGAAAGACGCGGTTATCGACGCCCTGCGCAAAGGCCGCATCGGCCAGGCCTCGGTATGACGTTTCGAACCTATTGCTTAACGGGAAAACCATGGACCTGAGCCAACCGCCGCGCGGCTATTTTTCCAGCCTGCGCCAGAAGAAGCAGGACACCGAATTTATGCCGGAGGTGGACGGCACAGTTCGCGAAGACTCGCCCTGGCTGTCGCGCATCACCCTGTGGGTCACCTGTGCCCTGCTGCTTACCGCGCTAGGCTGGGCGCACTTTGCCGTGCTGGATGAAGTGACCACCGGCGAAGGTAAAGCCATTCCCTCGAGCAAGGTGCAAGTGATCCAGAACCTCGAAGGCGGCATCGTCACCGAAATTTTTGTCCGCGAAGGACAGATGGTTAACAAGGGCGACAAACTGATGCGCCTGGACGACACCCGCTTTCTCTCCAACCGAGGCGAAACCGAAGCCGATCGTTTGGCCTTGGTCGCCCGGGTTGAGCGTCTATCGGCCGAGGCGGAAGGTCGGCCCTTGCAGCTCTCACCAGAAATGCTGGAAAAAGCCCCGCAACTGGCCGCCGATGAACTGGCGCTGTACAGCTCGCGGAAAAAACACCTGGAAAGCGAACAGCGCACCCTAAACGAACAGCTGCGACAAAAGACTCAGGAATTGGCCGAATTCCGCTCCAAGGTCGAGCAATACCGCTCCAGTCTGGGCTTGCTGCAACAAGAACTGAATATGTCCGAGCCCCTGGTTGGCACCGGCGCGATTTCACCGGTAGAAATCCTCCGCCTACGCCGCAGCGCCGTGGAAATTCGCGGCTCGCTGAACTCCACCTCGCTGGCGATTCCCCGTGCTGAAGCGGCCATCGACGAAATCAAAAGCAAAATGCAGGAATCCGACCTGGCCTTTCGCTCGGATGCCTCGAAAGAGCTCAACGAAAAACGCACCGAGCTGACCAAAATCACCTCCACCAGCGTCGCCATCGACGACCGCGTCAGCCGCACCACCGTGACCTCACCGGTGCACGGTATTATCAAAACCTTGAAAATCAACACCATCGGCGGCGTGGTCCAGCCCGGCAGCGACATGCTAGAAATTGTGCCGATTGAAGACAACCTGCTGATCGAAGCCCGTGTGCGCCCGCAAGACGTGGCGTTTCTGCACCCCGGGCAAAGCGCGATGGTGAAATTCACCGCCTACGACTACACGATTTATGGCGGCTTAAAGGCGCAGCTGGAGCTGATCAGCGCCGACACCGTGACCGATGACAAGGGCAACAGCTTTTACTTGATTCAAGTGCGCACCGATAAAAACCACTTGGGCACCGATGAGCATCCGTTGCTGATTATTCCGGGCATGGTGGCCAATGTGGGGATTATTACCGGGCATAAGAGCGTGCTCGATTATCTGCTTAAGCCGGTGTTGAAGGCGCGGTCGGAGGCGATGCGGGAGAGGTAGGGGGTGCCGGTTTGCGCACCAGCTTTTGATGTTTGCGTTGGTTGCGGTGGTGGTCTTCTTTACCGCGTGCGCTGAACGTTTGGTTTCGCGCCTTACGCGCGACCTACTTTTCCAGTCGCCGAAAAGTAGGCAAAAGGCTTGCCCCTACCTCGGGTCTACGCTGCGCTCCGACTTCCCTCGCTCCGTCGTTGCTCCGGGGGTCGGCGTGCAGGGCCATCCATGGCCCCACACCTTTCGCGGCTCCTGCCGCTCTACCCCCTGCACAACGACTCCGCTCGGCCTTGCGGTGAACGGGGCGGGTAGATCACAAGCCAGATCAAAAGCCCCTCACCCCAGCCCTCTCCCCTAGCCGGGCGCCCACAAGCGGGAGAGGGAGCAGACCGCGTGGGCTGGTCGCCATACGTCACCCCTCGCCCGCTCGCGGGAGAGGGGCCGGGGGTGAGGGGCTGTTGATCTTGATCTACCGCCCTATTCATCGCTGGCTAAATGGAGTCGCCGTGTAAGGGGGCGCCGCTGGAAAGCGTCAAGGGGCACATCAGACCAGAGGCCCGTTGGAACAGCGGTGGAATGGCAACCCACAGCACAAGGCCAAGGCTTTAAAACCCCTCCGCCACCAGCGCCTGCTTAACCGCCGCGCGCTCTTTAAATTCCTCCCGAAACCTGGCCAACGCTTGCAACTCATCCAACTTGCCACCCACCCGCCCTGCCCACCCGGCAAACACGCCCAGGTACGCATCGGCAATGGTGTAGCGCTCAGCCACCAAATACGGCTGTTCCTGCAAGTGCCGGTCAATATGCGCCAACGCGGTGTACAGCTGCTCTAACGCCCGCGCGCGAATGCCGGGATGGGCGCTCTCATCGGCGCTGTAGCGCTCGGGACGATTCAGTGGGCGAAACGACGCGGCATGCACTTCCGCTGCCAAGTAACCGATCCAGCTCTGAATCTGCGCTCGCTCCACGCTACCTACCGGGGCAAACAAGGTAGTCGCCGGTTTCAGGTCCGCCAGAAACGGCAGTATCGCGCTGTTCTCGGTGATGATCCGCCCATCGTCCAGCTGCAACACCGGCACCCGGCCCAGCGGGTTGATCTGGTGTATCGGTGAGTCAGCGGTGCGCAGTGGCACGCGCTCGACTTGGATGGGTAGATCCAGTTCATGCACCACCACATGGGCGGCGAATGAACATGCGCCGGGGGAGATATACAGGGTTGTGCTCATGGGGTTCGTCCCGGATTGGAGGTGGGGGCCGGGCGCCGTGAAACGTAGCGAGCGAAGGTTAGGCAAGGCGAAAACGAGCGAACAAGCGGAGTTGGCTGTAGCCAATGAGCATTGTGAGCCCGTTTTCAACACCGCCTAACCGAGCGCAGTAGTTTCACGGGGTCCGGGTACGAGAATAAAAGTGGCCACCCTGCCCCTGCCTGAAGAAGAGCGGCCCAAACCTTAAAACCTTTTTTGCCTGTTACCGCGCAGTAATCACCGACAACTTGGTAATGCCCGCGCGCTCAATCGAGGCCATGGCTTTGGCCACTTGGCCGTAGTCGACTTTCTCGTCAGCCTGCAGTTGCACGCGCAGTTCGGCGTCTTTGGCTTTGGCGTTTTCCAGGTTGCTTTGCAGCAGCTCGGGTTGAATTTCGTCTTTGTTAAGGAAGACTTTGCCTTCGCCGTCGATGCTCACTACCAGCGGGTCTTTCTGCTCGACCGGCGCTACCGCTTCGGTCTTGGGTAGGTTGATCGGAATGGCGTTGGTCAGCAGTGGCGCGGTGACGATAAACACCACCAGCAACACCAGCATCACGTCCACCAGCGGCGTTACGTTGATCTCGCTAAGTACTTCATCGCTGTCTTGAGTGGAGAACGCCATTACGAGGCCTCCTTCACTTTCTGCGCGCTACCTGCTGCTTTGCCGCCAGGCAGTTGGATAAGCTTGAAGGAGCTCTTCTGCGCCAGGCTGTAGAAGTCATGGGCGAAGTCGTCGAGGTCGGCCGAGTTGAGTTTCAGGCGACGCAGGAAGTAGTTGTAAACCAGCACTGCCGGAACCGCGACGGCGATACCCACACCAGTGGCCACCAGGGCTGCACCGATAGGCCCGGCCACGGTTTCCAGGCTCGCCGAACCGGCGGCGCTGATGCCTTTAAGGGCTTCCATAATGCCCCACACGGTGCCAAACAAGCCGATAAAGGGCGAGGTGCTGCCGATCGAAGCAACCACCGCCAAGCCCGATTCCAGCGAGCGGCGCTCACGTTGAATTTGCTGACGCAGGGCGCGCTCCAGGCGGTCCTGGTGGTTGATTGCCTGGCTCAGGTCCTGGGCATTTTCGTGCACCTGAATCGCGCCGAAACCGGCTTGAGCCACACGGGAAACAGCGCCTGGCTGGGCATTGACCAAGTCGGCAGCGCTATCAAGGCTGGAGGCGCTCCAAAACAACTTCTGGAACTTGCGGTCCTGGCTCTTCAAGCGGCCGAACTGCAGGGCCTTCAACAGGGCCAGGCCCCAGGTCAGCACGGAGAAACCCACCAACAGCCAGATGACTGCCGCTTCAATCGATTCAAGGGGGGATGTGGCCAGTAAGCTCATGATTCAACTCTCTCTACTAATTCGCTAATTCGTTCGCGCTGGGCGCGGTGTTTCGTTATCAGTGCAACTTGAAGCCGATAGGCACGCTGACCCAACCATCCTTCGCCACATCGCCCTGCTTGGAGGGCACGAAGCTCCAACGTTTCACCGCTTGTATGGCGGCGTTATCCAACTGCTCGCGACCGCTGGACGTCTGGATCTGAATCTCTGCCGGGCTACCGTTGGCCAGTACATGCACCCGCAGCAACACTGTGCCTTCCCAACCCCGACGCATCGCCAACGGCGGATACTCCGGCGGCGGGTTCTTCAAATACGCCGCGTTAGCCGACGGCGGTGTAACCGGTGCGGGCGCCGGTGGTTGCGGTGCCGGCGCGGCGGCCACTGGAGGTGGCGGTGGAGCGGGTGTCGGCGGTGGCGGTTCTACGGGTTTGGGTACCGGTTTTGGCGGTGGTGTCGGTTTCGGTTTTGGAATCGGTTTGGGCGCCGGTTTCGCGGCCAACTCATCAACCACAGGGGGTGGCGGTGGTGGCGGCTCAACCACAGGAGGCGGCGGTGGAGGTGGCGGCGGTTCAACCACAGGCGGTGCCGGGCGGGCAAACTCGATTTCCATCGGCGGAATTTGCGGCGGCACCACCGGCAACGGCGGCGTGGCCTGCTGATTCAACCAATAGATCAAGCCACCGTGGGCAACCACGGCGAGAATCGCCAACAACACCTTCTCACGACGACTGAGGGCCCCGACCGGGGCGACATGGTGCCGACGACTGTGCGCCAACGGCTCGCGATGGCGATGACCGAGATCGACCAAATCAGCGCTAGCCGGCGCCTGCCACAGCCGCTGCGTTGTCGCGGCGGTTTGAACATTGCCCATAAAAACTCCTTCAAAAAACAAAACCCCGAAACCAACAGCGCTGTGATCGCGGGACACTCAACAGGGCAAGAAGGCCATTGCAGAGCGGTCTAAACGTTCTGGGCGCCATAATTGAGGAAAGCGCTTAGCTCAAAAAGTAACTTTTTCCTCTTTTGTAGTAACCTTATGGAATAAAAATATTTAGGTGATTGATATTTAAGGACTTTTTATTTTTAAGATGTGAAAGGCATAAAAAACATGCCGGGAAGGCATGGAGGCTTTCTTGAAGTAGGACCTAAAGACCGAACCGGCCCCCCCCCTCACCCCCGGCCCCTCTCCCCTAGCCGGGCGCCCACCAGCAGGCGAGGGGTGACGAGCGCCCAAAGCCGTACTCCGATCAGCTCCCTCTCCCGCTAGCGGGAGAGGGCTGGGGTGAGGGAGGCTTTTGATCTGGCTTATGATCTACCCGCCCCATTTATCGCAGGCTGAGTGGAATCGTCGTGTAAGGGGGCGCCGGCTAGGTTGAGCGGCAGGGACGCCGCGAGAGGCATATCGGGCCATGGAAGGCCCGTTGTGCCGGGCCCCTGGAACGACGATGGAACGAGGGAAGTCGAAGCGCAGCGTAGACCCAAGGTAGGGGCTAGACCTTTTGGTTTCTTTTGGGTGGTCCGGCAATCCGGCAATGCCAAAAGTAGGTCGCGCGTAAGGCGCGAAACAAAACGTCCACCAAACGCGGTAAGGAAGAAGACCGCAAAGGTGCGCACAGCACACCCTACGGCCCTGAAGCATGAGTCCTACAATCAACTCTTCTGGCTATAGCTCTGCATCAAATTCGCATACGCCGGCAAATGCCCACCGAGAATCGCCCCAAACCCCTCAATGTCATTACGCCAATCGCGCTGCAACTCACACCCCACCGCAAACCAGTTCATCAACTGCGCGCCCGCCTCCACCATGCGGCTCAACGCCGACTCACGCACCAGCGGGTTAAAGGTGCCCGACGCATCAGTCACCACAAACACATCAAAGCCTTCTTCAATAGCCGACAAGGTCGGGAACGCCACGCACACATCGGTTACCACACCGGCAATGATGATCTGCTTCCGCCCAGTGGCCTTAACTGCCGCAACAAAATCCGGGTTATCCCACGCATTGATCTGGCCAGGGCGAGCGATATACGGCGCATCCGGAAACTTGGCTTTCAGCTCCGGCACCATCGGCCCATTCGGGCCATTTTCAAAGCTGGTGGTCAGGATGGTCGGCAGCTTAAAAAACGCGGCGATATCGGCCAGGGCCAGCACGTTGTTTTTAAACTCGTCGGGGGTGAAGTCGCGCACCAGGGAGATCAGACCGGCCTGATGGTCAACCAGCAAAACCACGGCGTTGTCTTTGTCCAAGCGATTGTATTTTTTGCTCATGATGACTCCTTGAAAAGTCAGGCCCGCCAGCGCAGGCCTGAGGGTGGGATTCAGTGCTTAGAAGGCAAAGCAGGAACAACCAAACGCCCCCCAGAACCCTTGGTGGTCGCTGACCGGGGCCGAGGACAAACGGGCTTTTTCATGGCTATGGGAATGCACGCCGCACGGGCCGGAGCATTGGTGCACGGCAGCCGCCAGGGCGGTCTGCTGACGCCAGTGGCCGGGCACTTTCACCACTGGCGACCAGTCCGGAGTCACCGGCAAGGCAGGCGGTGCGATTTTGTCGAAATCGCCAGCGCCATAAACGATCTTGCCGTCGACCACGGTCAGTACCGACTCAATCCACTTGATCGCTTCCGGCTCGACGCTAAAGAAGTCCGCTGACAGGGTGACCAAATCCGCCAATTGGCCGACCTTGATCTGGCCTTTCTTGCCCTGCTCGCTGGAGAACCAGGCGCTGCCATGGGTGAACAGTTCCAGCGCGGTTTCCCGTGGCAGGCCTTCGGGGTACAACTCCATGCCGCCAACGGTTTTGCCGCTGACCATCCAGTACAACGAGGTCCACGGGTTGTAGCTGGACACCCGCGTGGCGTCGGTACCGCCACCCACCGGCACGCCTTCGCTCAACATGCGTTTGATTGGCGGTGTGGCCTCAGCGGCCTTTTTGCCGTAACGGTCGACAAAGTATTCGCCCTGGAACGCCATACGGTCCTGCACGGCAATACCGCCGCCCAGGGCGCGCACGCGCTCAATGTTTTTCGGCGTGATGGTTTCGCAGTGGTCGAAGAACCAGTGCAGACCGTTGAAGGGAATATCGCGGTTCACTTTCTCGAACACATCGAGCATGCGCGAGATGGATTCGTCGTAAGTGGCGTGCAGGCGGAAGGGCCAGCGCTGCTCCACCAGGTGGCGCACCACCGGCTCCAGCTCCTGCTCCATGGTTTGCGGCAGGTCCGGGCGCGGTTCGAGGAAGTCTTCGAAGTCGGCGGCGGAAAACACCAGCATTTCGCCAGCGCCGTTGTGGCGGAAGAAGTCATTGCCGTCGCCCGGCTTGACCATGCTGGTCCAGTTTTTAAAGTCGACCAGCTCTTCTTTAGGCTTTTGCGTAAACAGGTTGTAGGCGATGCGCACGGTGAGCTGGTCTTTGGCCGCCAGCTCACGGATCACTTGGTAGTCATCCGGGTAATTCTGGTAGCCGCCGCCGGCGTCGATGGCGCTGGTCACGCCGAGGCGATTGAGCTCGCGCATAAATTGACGCGTGGAGTTGACCTGATACTCCAGCGGCAGCTTGGGCCCCTTGGCCAAGGTGGAGTACAAAATCATCGCGTTGGGACGCGCCACCAGCATGCCGGTGGGTTCGCCATTGGCGTCTTTTACAATCTCGCCACCCGGTGGGTTGGGCGTGTCGCGGGTGTAGCCGACCACTTTTAGCGCCGCGCGGTTGAGCAAGGCGCGGTCGTACAGGTGCAACACAAATACCGGGGTATCGGGCGCGGCTTTGTTTAGCTCTTCAATGGTCGGCAGGCGTTTTTCGGCAAACTGGAATTCGTTCCAACCGCCCACCACCCTCACCCACTGCGGCGCAGGCGTGCGGTCGGCTTGGTCTTTAAGCAAGCGCAAGGCATCAACCAAGGACGGCACGCCTTCCCAACGCAGTTCCAGGTTGTAGTTCAGGCCGCCACGGATCAGGTGCAGGTGCGAGTCGTTGAGGCCAGGAATAACCGTGCGCTTTTGCAGGTCGACCACTTGCGTGGCGCTGCCACGTAAGGCCATCGCTTCGGCATCGCTGCCCACGGCGACAAATTTGCCGTCTTTAATGGCCACCGCCGTGGCCGTTGGTTTTTCCCGGTCAACCGTGTGCAAGCGGCCATTAAAAAGAATCAGATCAGCGTTCATCGAGCCTCCAGATGAGTTGGCGTAAGCAGAAAAAGGTAAGGCCGACCACAGCGCACCCGCGGCGCCAAGCACCGAGCTGGCAGCGAGAAATTGGCGGCGGCCAGGGGCTGGCGGTTTGTTGTTGGAGGAGTCATCACTCATGGCGCAATCCTCATCAAGCGTTGAGCCAGCGGGCGAACAAGCGCGTCACCCGTGGCATAAAGACGTACACCACCAACAAGACAATGCTGAGGGTGATCAACACACTGCTGGCCACGTAGTTGCCCAGCCACGGCACCTGGGCGAACAGCGGTTTCCATAACAACGGCACGCCCATGCTCAGCGGCAGAATCACCAAGAAAGTGACACAGGCTTGCTTCCAGCGTGGCGGTGGTTTCAGCGGTCCGCCGCTGCTTTCATTCGGGTTAAACCAGAACTCGCGGTCAGCGTTGATTTCGGTTTGGTCGCCATCGGCTAGCAGGTGCTGAACTTCGGCTACCAAGGCCTTGCGGTCCGGCGAGTCCATCCAGGTTTGCAGCTGCTCAGAGGAGGTAAAACGCAGCACACAGGTAAACAACGTCAGCCCATCGCTGTGCCCGCGCATCACGTCGATACCCAAGTGCCCGGGGTAATTTTTGGCGATGCCGATAATGCGCCGCAGCCATGCCTCGTACGCCGCGTCCTGCCCCGCCTTCACACGGTGGCGGACCAGCAGGGTCACCACCTCATCAAACAATTCCACGCTACTCATGTTGCAGCTCTCCCACTCCGAGCGAATGACCACCAAAGGCAGTCATTGAAGATAGACCAGCGCTGCCGCCCTGCCCGGCAGCCGCCGCGACACGGCAAGCCGCCCAGGGCCGGCGATGCACACGGTGCTAAAAATGATCAGCAGCAACCAGGCGAACTGGCCCTCGGCCAAGCTCCACTCGGGGTGCACAACCACCAACGCCACCAGCAGTACGGCGAGAATTGGCAGGCAGGCCAAACGGGTAAACAGACCGAGAATGATCGCCAGCGGGCAAAGGACTTCGGCGAATATGGCGAGGCTAAGCGTGAACCGGGCGCCGAGGTGCCAAGGGTCTTCAATCAGGCTGAGTTGCTCGTTGAAATGCAGCAACTTGGGCAGGCCGTGCACCTGCAAGAGCAACAGCGAGCCGGTTACTCGCAGCCATAACAAACCCCAGTCGCTGGCAGTTAGCGCGGTGCGCAGGAATGGATTGGGCATGCTGGGCTCACTATCAAAAAGCTAGGGCTTGATAGTGGGAGAGCGAGGAAAGAATGACTTGTATCGCTGTGCTGGATTTTGCGGGGAGATCGTAGGGTGGGCTGCGCGCACCAGGGGCTTACTCGTTTCCCGGCTGGTGCGCGCAGCACACCCTACAGGGATCGCATTTCCCTGTGGGTGGGCAGTTAGCGTTTAACGCCCGGCGCGGGATTCGCTGATGTAGAAGCGCGCTTTCTTGGCGTTCTTGGTGCAGCTTTCGTAGCCTTCGAACTGTTGCGAGGTCTTGGCGCCGGTCAGCAGCGACAAGGCTTTGGAGTAGCTCACGGTACCGGCAAAGCCTTCGGCTTTGGCCAGGTCCAGCTCGCGCCAGGCGGCGTCAGACTGCGAGGCGCAGCTGTCGCGGTAGGCAGTTTTGGCGGCGCAACCGGATAACGCCAGCACCATCAGGGGTACACAGATCCAGGCTTTCATCAATATTGCTCCAGGGGAAGTAAGGGGGAGTCAGCGACTCGTTTTGTTCAGACGCCAGCGGCGCAAAAAAGTGCGACCTAAGCGAAGCGGCAATTGCCGGCGGGGTACCCACGCCTTGGCATGCACACGCCATCGCGCGTATGGTCGACAAACGCCGTCGCAAAGCGGCTGGCGATAGTAATCAGGAGTCGGTAATGAGTAAACGCGTGGCGCTGGTGTTGGGTGCGGGGGGCGCGCGGGGTTATGCGCATATTGGTGCTATCGAGGAACTGGAACGTCGTGGCTATGAGATCGCCTGCATCGCCGGTTGCTCCATGGGCGCGGTGGTCGGCGGTATCTACGCCGCCGGTAAATTACCGGAATACCGTACCTGGATCGAAAGCCTGGACTACCTCGACGTACTGCGTCTGCTCGACGTCAGTTTTCGCCTGGGGGCGATTCGTGGCGAAAAGGTTTTTGGGCGCATTCGCGAGATGGTTGGCGAGATCAATATCGAAGACCTGCGCATCCCCTACACAGCGGTGGCCACCGACCTCACCTTCCAGCAGGAAATCTGGTTTCAACAAGGCAACCTGCACCAAGCCATGCGCGCCTCGGCGGCGATCCCCAGCCTGTTTACTCCGGTGATTCAGGGCAAACGCATGCTGGTCGATGGCAGCCTACTAAACCCGCTGCCAATCGTGCCGGTAGTGGCCAGCCACTGCGACCTGATCGTGGCCGTTAACCTTAACGCCAATGGCCAGCGCCACTACCAACTGCCGGTTATCGAACGACCGGCTGCCTTCAAAGGCAAGTTGGACTCGTTGATGGGTGCCGTCGGCTCGCGTATTCCCTTCCGGCGCAAACTCCCCAGCGAAGCGGAAGCCGCCGCGCTATTGGAAGAAGCAGCCACTGCTGAACCCAACCCCTGGCTTGACCCACCGGCAGCGGCGCCATCGCCGCGACCAGAAGAAAGCCCAACGCCAAACTCGGCCAGTGGTTCGCGGGTGGCGGAAACGGGCAGCCCGGCTTCGTTGCTGGAGTTGGTGAACCAGAGTTTTGAAGTGATGCAGACGTCGCTGGCGCAGTACAAGATTGCCGGCTATCCGCCGGATATTTTGGTGAATATTCCACGGCGGGCGTGTCGGTTTTTTGAGTTTTATAAGGCCCCGGAGTTGATTGAGTTGGGGCGGATTATTACTCGGGATACGTTGGATCGGTATGAAGAGGAGAACGGCTGATAAGCGCTTTCCACGCGATGATTTTCGGATGTTTGCTTCTGGGGCGGGGGTGGTGTTCTTTACCGCGTGCACTGAGCGTTTGGTTTCGCGCCTTACGCGCGACCTACTTTTCCAGTCGCGGAAAAGTAGGCAAAACGCTTGCCCCTACCTTGGGTCTGCGCTGCGCTGCGACTTCCCTCGCTACGTCGTTGCTCCGGGGGTCGGCGTGCAGGGCCATCCTTGGCCCCACGCCTTTCGCGGCTCCTGCCGCTCTACCCCCTGCACAACGACTC
>NZ_JBBNAH010000226.1:0-2545 GCF_037994325.1 Pseudomonas sp. | reverse complement strand
GAGCTAAATCGCCTCTAGCCAAGCCAACCGAGCTCGCCGCTAAAACCTCAATTTAGTCCCCTCGCCCCCTTGGGGGAGAGGGTTAGGGTGAGGGGGTAAGTGCAGGCGCTTGCCTAACTCAGGTAATCGGCGCCGGGTTGAACAGGGTAATGTCGTTGTGCAGTTTGTGTTGCTCGGCCCAGGTGTGTTTTTTCCCACTGGCTACGTCCAGGTAGTAGTGGAACAACTCCCAGCCCAGCTCTTCAATGCTGGCGCGGCCGGTGGCGATGCGGCCGGCGTCGATGTCGATGAGATCCGGCCAGCGCTGTGCAAGTTCAGTGCGGGTGGACACTTTCACCACCGGCGCCATGGCCAAGCCGTACGGCGTACCACGGCCGGTGGTGAACACGTGCAGGTTCATCCCCGCGGCCAGTTGTAGCGTGCCGCAGACAAAATCGCTGGCCGGTGTGGCGCAGAAGATCAGGCCCTTTTTGTTAAAGCGCTCGCCTGGGCCCAACACGCCGTTGATGGCGCTGTTGCCGGATTTGACGATGGAGCCCAGGGACTTTTCGACAATATTCGACAACCCGCCCTTCTTGTTGCCTGGCGTGGTGTTGGCGCTGCGGTCGGCTTCACCTTTGGCCAGGTAACGGTCGTACCAGTCCATCTCGCGCACCAGCTCTTGGGCCACTTCTTTGCTTTGCGCCCGCGACGTGAGCAGGTAGATGGCGTCGCGTACTTCGGTCACTTCCGAAAACATCACGGTAGCGCCAGCACGCAGCAGCAAGTCGCTGGCGTAGCCCAATGCCGGGTTGGCGGTGATGCCGGAAAACGCATCGCTGCCGCCGCATTGCATGCCCAGAATCAGCTCGGAGGCCGGCACGGTTTCGCGGCGACGTTGGTCGAGTTTTTTCAGGCGCACTTCGGCCAGCTCCATGATCTGTTCGATCATTTCGGTGAAGCCGTGGCTGGAGTCCTGCAGGCGATACAGCCACGGCTCGCTGAGGTCGACCGAGGCGTCGTCTTCGTGCATTACTTGCGCGGCTTGCAGCTTTTCGCAGCCCAGGCTGATGACCAAGGCTTCGCCGCCCAGGTTGGGGTTGCGCGCCAGGTTGCGCACGGTGCGAATCGGGATATACGCGTCGGTGGCGGTGATCGCCACGCCACAGCCGTAACTGTGGGTGAGCGCAATCACGTCATCAACGTTGGGGTATTTGGGCAGTAGCTCGTCTTTGATGCGTTTTACCGCATGATCGAGCACGCCAGTCACGCACTGCACGGTGGTGGTAATACCGAGGATATTGCGCGTGCCGACGGTGCCGTCGGCATTGCGAAAGCCCTCAAAGGTGAAGCCTTCCAACGGCGCCTGCTGAGCGGGCACCTCGGTCGACAACGGCAAACTATCCAGCGGTGGCGCCGTCGGCATACGCAGTTGGTCTTCCTGGACCCAGCTACCACGCGGGATTGCCTTGAGGGCGTAACCAATGGTCTGCCCGTAGCGAATAATCTGCCCGCCCTCGGGAATATCCTCAAGGGTGATTTTGTGGCTTTGCGGCACACGTTCCAGGGTGGTCAGCCCATCGGCGAAGGTGGTGCCCGCAGGCACCCCTTGGTCGTTGACCACAATCACCACGTTATCCAGCTCGTGCAAACGGATGTAGCGCGGCGAGTCTGAATGTTCAATCAACTGCATGACGCTCGCTCCTCAGGAATGGGCTGGGGTCAGTTGTTCTGCGCCGCCTTTGCTTGGCGGCTCTTTCAATTCAACACGTTGGATTTTGCCGACGATTACCAAGTAACTGAACACGGCCAGCAAGCCGTTGGCGCCAACAAAGACCAAGGCCCACTCAAACGAGCCGGTGGTGCTGATCAGGTAGCCAATCACGATTGGCGTGGTGATCGAAGCCAGGTTGCCAAAGGTGTTGAACAGGCCACCAGACAGGCCGGCAATTTGTTTTGGCGAGGTGTCGGCAACAACCGCCCAACCCAGCGAACCCAAGCCTTTGCCAAAGAAGGCCAAGGTCATAAAGCCCACCACCATCCACTCAGCGTCGACGTAGTTGCACAGCACCATGCTGGCCGAGAGGGTGAGACCGCAGACGATCGGCAACTTGCGGGCAAAGGTCAACGAGTGGCCACGGCGCAGCAGGTAGTCCGAAATGATCCCGCCCAGCACGCCACCGAGGAAACCGCAGATAGCCGGCAAGGAGGCAATGATGCCGGCCTTGAGGATAGTCATGCCGCGTTCTTGCACCAGGTACACCGGGAACCAAGTGAGGAAGAAGTAGGTGATGGCGTTGATGCAGTACTGGCCCAGGTAGACGCCCAGCAGCATGCGGTTGGTGAGCATCTGGCGAATGTAGTCCCAACGCGGGCCATCGCTTTTACGCGATTGGTCCATGTCCACCAGACCGCCGTTTTGCTCAATGTGATCCAGCTCGGCTTTGTTGATGGTCGGGTGTTCTTTGGGGTTGTAGATGGTCTTCATCCAGATGCCGGAGAAGACAATACCCAGCACACCCATCACCACGAACACATGTTCCCAGCCGAGGGTGTAAACGATCCA
>NZ_JBBNAH010000225.1:0-1414 GCF_037994325.1 Pseudomonas sp. | reverse complement strand
GGGGCCGGGGGTGAGGGACGCGTCCTACGCGAATCCCTTCCCACCCTATCGTCCGGCACGATCTCCAAGGACGCTCTTATGCTCTCTGCCCTGCTCCGCGCTCTACCCCTTTTCCCTCTGCTGCTCTCCCTGCTGGCGCCAAGCGCGCAGGCCGGCGACGCAGCCGATTTTGTTGCGGCCAACCCCGCCAAGCAGGCCACCCTGCTGGAAAGCTGGGCCGCCAACCCCGATAACAACCGTTTGGCGCTGATCGAAGCCCTGCAAAAAGGCCGCTTGGCCAGCGACAGCAACAAGGCCCCGTTTATTCAAACCGACAGCGGCTGGCAAGCGGCTGAAGGCGGCGAAGCGCAACCGGCTTCCGAGCCGAAAAAGCTGCCACTGAATAACCGCCTGCGCGGCTTGATTGGCACCGCCCAAGCCAGCCACCAATTGCTGGATAAAGAGCCGACCATCCGCCTGGCCGCCGCCCAGCAATTGCAGAAAAACGCTAAACCGGCGCAGCTGCAATTGCTCAATTCGCGGGTCGCCAGTGAAGACGATGACGCCGTGCGCGACGCCCTCTCCCTGGCCTTGGCCAACCTGCAACTGATCGACCCTGACCCCGCGATTCGCCTGGCCGCCGTGCGCCTGTTGGGCGAAACCGGCGACCCACAGGCACGTACACGCCTGGAAGGTTTGCTCGACCCCGCGGTGGAAACCGATGCCGGCGTACGCACCGCCGCTGAAACCAGCCTGGCGCAGGTAAAACGCCGCCTGCTGGTAGGCGAATTACTTGGCCAGGCCTTTAGCGGCTTGTCCTTAGGCTCGATTTTGCTGCTGGCCGCCTTGGGCCTGGCGATCACCTTTGGCTTGCTTGGGGTGATCAATATGGCCCATGGCGAAATGCTGATGCTCGGCGCCTACTCCACTTATATGGTGCAAATTCTGTTTCAGCGCTTGGCACCGGAAGCCTTGGCCTTCTATCCGCTGGTGGCGCTGCCGGTGGCGTTTTTCGTCACCGCAGCCATCGGCATGGCCCTGGAACGCACGGTGATTCGCCACCTCTACGGCCGTCCGCTGGAAACCCTGCTGGCCACCTGGGGCATCAGCCTGATGCTGATTCAACTGGTGCGCGTGCTGTTCGGCGCGCAGAACGTTGAAGTGGCCAACCCGGCGTGGCTGTCCGGCGGCGTGCAAGTGCTGCCCAACCTGGTGCTGCCGTACAGCCGCATGGTGATCATCGGTTTTGCCCTGTTTGTGGTGGTGCTCACCTGGCTGCTGCTGAACAAAACCCGTTTAGGCCTGAACGTGCGTGCGGTCACCCAGAACCGCAACATGGCCGCCTGCTGCGGCGTGCCCACCGGCCGTGTGGACATGCTCGCCTTCGGCCTCGGCTCGGGCATCGCCGGTCTCGGTGGCGTGGCCCTGAGCCAGA
>NZ_JBBNAH010000224.1:0-3046 GCF_037994325.1 Pseudomonas sp. | reverse complement strand
CACTTCGTCATCCCCGCGCAGGCGGGGATCCTCACCCGTCGCCAAAGGACCATTAGCTCTCCTGCGCCCTATACGCCCCAGGGGTTAACCCCGTCCATTTCTTAAACGCCCGGTGAAATGCCGAGGGCTCGGAAAACCCCAGCTGCTCAGCAATATCCTGAATCGCCAGGTTATCGCGCCCCAGGTGGTAAATCGCCAAGTCGCGGCGCAGGTGATCTTTCAGCTCCTGAAAGCTCGAGCCTTCTTCACGCAAATGCCGGCGCAAGGTTTGCGGGCTGATATGCAGCTGCTGCGCCACCGCGTCCAAGTCTGGCCAGTTGGCGCAGTCACGGCCGAGCAGGCGACGAATCTGGCTGATCAAGCTGTCGCCGCCATCCGGGCGGGCGAGCAAGTCGGCGGGGGAGTGCTCGAGAAAATGCTTAAGCGTGCGTTCATCCTGCAGCAGCGGCATGGCCAGGTAGCGCGTCTGAAATAGCAGGCTGGTGTGCTCGGCATTAAAGCGCCGCGGGTTGGGGAATAGCAGGTCGTACTCGGCACTGTGCTCGGGCTCGGCATAGTTAAAGCTGGCTTCCTCCAGGCGAATACGTTGGCCGATCAACCAACTGGCCAGGCGATGCCAGATCACCAGCAGGCTTTCCACCAAGAAGTGATCAGGGTCGATCAGGTTGGAGTCGTCCACCGTTAGCCGCGCCCAATCGCCATCGCGGCTCAGGGTGATTTTCGGCGCATCGTCGAACAGGCTGTAGAACAGCGTGCCGCGCAGCAGCGCTTTTTCCAGGGTGTGGCAGTGGATCAGGGCGTAACACATCATCGCAAAGGTGCCGGGCTTACTGCGGCGCTGGCCAAAGCCCATGTACTCGTCCGCCAGCGCTTCCCATAGGTGTTGCATGAGTCGGGCAAATTGCTCCGGCGCCACCCGGGCACGGGGCTCGTCCAACAGCGCCGGCTGAATATTCACCTCACGTAAAATCGCGCCGCAGTCCAGGCCTTGGCGCTCGGCACCGCGCAGGGCGGCGCGGACAAAATGGCTGGCGATGGTGCGTTCACGCATTAGCTAGGCTCGGCAAAGTAGGGCGGGTCGATGGTAAGCACCGAGGCCGTGCGGGAACAAGCACTCAAGCGCGGGCTATGCTTTTTGCAGGCTTTGGCGGGGGATATCCGCCAGGCCTTGGCGGAAAGCCGCCAAAAGCATCGGTAGATTGCCCGGGTTCTGTTGCTAAAGCCCTGTATTTACTGGGTTTTAGTATTTTGTAAAAGAATGGCATGACCTCTGCAATAGGCGATGCAGGCTTGCAGCATACGCAAGCTGCCAACAACAAATCCCTCCGGTTCAGGAGGGTTAGCGCACAGGCAGCGCGCGCACCCGGAGTGGTGCCGTGCGGTCGTTGAGGAACATGCCATGACCCGTAAACCGTTCTATAAGGTTCTCTATGTTCAGGTTCTGATAGCCATCGCTATCGGTGTATTGCTTGGGCACTTCTACCCAGACACTGCTGTTGCCCTCAAGCCGCTCGGCGACGGGTTCGTCAAACTGATCAAAATGATCATCGCCCCCATCATTTTCTGCACCGTGGTTACCGGTATTGCCGGCATGCAGAGCATGAAGGCCGTTGGTAAAACCGGCGGTTACGCGCTGCTCTACTTCGAAATTGTCTCCACCATCGCTCTGCTGATTGGCCTGGTCGTGGTCAACATCGTGCAGCCAGGCGTTGGCATGAACATCGACCCGGCTTCGCTGGACACCTCAGGCATTGCTGCTTACGCCGCTGCCGGTGAAAAGCAAAGCACCATCGAGTTCATCATGAACGTCATCCCGGCTACCGTAGTCGGTGCCTTTGCTGGCGGTGACATTCTGCAAGTGCTGTTCTTCTCGGTACTGTTCGGCTACGCCCTGCACCGCGCTGGCGACTACGGTCGTCCGGTGTTCGAGTTCATCGAGCGTATCTCCCAGGTGTTCTTCGGCATCATCGGCGTGATTATGAAAGTCGCTCCGCTGGGTGCTCTGGGTGCCATGGCCTTCACCATCGGTAAATACGGTGTCGGCTCCTTGGTGCAACTGGGCTACCTGATGGCGTGCTTCTACATCACCTGCCTGCTGTTTGTGCTGGTTATCCTCGGTGGTATCGCCCGCTTCCACGGCTTCAGCATCCTCAAGTTCATTCGCTACATCCGTGAAGAACTGCTGATCGTACTCGGCACCTCGTCGTCGGAAACCGCGCTGCCGCGCATGATCGACAAGATGCAGAAACTGGGCGTGAACAAATCGGTGGTGGGTCTGGTTATCCCCACTGGCTACTCGTTCAACCTCGACGGTACTTCCATCTACCTGACCATGGCGGCGGTATTTATTGCCCAGGCCACCAACACGCAGATGGATGTTTCCCACCAGATCGCCCTGATCCTGGTACTGCTGATCGCCTCCAAAGGTGCAGCGGGCGTAACCGGTAGCGGCTTTATCGTACTGGCCGCCACGCTGTCCGCTGTCGGCCACCTGCCAGTTGCTGGCCTTGCGCTGATCCTGGGTATCGACCGCTTTATGTCTGAGGCTCGCGCCCTGACCAACCTGGTTGGTAACGGCGTGGCCACCATCGTGGTCGGCAAATGGTGTGGCCAGCTGGACAACGACACGCTGCAGCGTGAGTTGGCCCAAGGCGCCACGGCGGACGTAGTGGTAGAAGGCGAGAGCAAACCCGCCCACAGCTAATTTCCGTATAACGGTTTACTGCCCCTTCACGAGAGGGGCGGCTCCTTACAGCCCATCGAGTGATGGGCTTTTTTTTATCTAAAATTTGGGGCTGTGCGCAGTCGAAGCGGCTGGCAGCAGATGGTAGTGGCGGTCTTTTTTATCGTGTGGGCGGAACGATTGGTCTCGCGCCTTTCGCGGCTCCTGCCGCTCCCCCCTTGCACAACGGCTCCGCTCGGCCTGAGATGAACGGGGACGGGTAGATCACAAGCCAGATCAAAAGCCCCTCACCCCCGGCCCCTCTCCCGCAAGCGGGCGAGGGGTGACGAAAACTCACGACCTCACTCGGTCAGCTCCCTCTCC
>NZ_JBBNAH010000223.1:0-10499 GCF_037994325.1 Pseudomonas sp. | reverse complement strand
CGCCACGATCGGTAGGGTGTGCTGTGCGCACCAACGTACACCGGCAGATTCTGGGTTCCCGCCTGCGCGGGGACGACGCGGTTTTGCCGCCTACCCCGTCATTCCCGCGAAGGCGGGAATGCAGAATCCGCCATGGATCGGATTCGGTGCGCACAGCACACCCTACTGGCGCTCGCTGTACGAACTATCAACGCCACGTGTAGGAATCATCATTCAGACTGATATTCATCTTCGGCTTGTTCGATTCGTCTGACGTCACATGCCGCCATCACACTCCGCCCATCCTAAAAAACCTATGGCGGAGTCCCACCGATGCATCAGTCCCTTTTAGCCTTGCGTTATCCCTTAGCCGCCCTCGCCCTGATCGTTATCAGTGCCTGTGGGAAGGCGCCAGAAGCCACGGCCCAGCTACCAGTGGCGAAAGTCAGCGTCGCCGAGGTGCTGCAACAACCTATTAATGAGTGGGACGAGTTCACTGGCCGCCTGGAAGCGCCAGAAGCCGTTGATATTCGTCCTCGCGTTTCCGGCTATATCGACAAAGTCGTGTTTACCGAAGGCTCGTTGGTGAAGAAAGGCGATTTGCTGTTCCAAATCGACCCGCGGCCGTTTGAAGCCGAAGTGCGTGGCTTGGAAGCGCAGCTGCAACAAGTCAAAGCCAACCTGTCGCGCACCGACAACGAAGCCAAGCGCGGTGAACGCCTGCGTGCCAGCAACGCCATCTCCGCGGAATTGGCCGACGCCCGTACCAGCGCCGCGCAAGAAGCCCGCGCTGGCGTGGCGAATATTCAGGCGCAGTTGGAAAACGCCCGCCTTAACTTGAGCTTTACCCGCATTACCGCGCCAATTGACGGCCGCGTCAGCCGTGCCGAAATCACCGCCGGTAACCTGGTAAACGCCGGGCAAACCCTGCTGACCAGCGTGGTGTCCACCGATCGCGTGTACGCCTACTTTGATGTGGATGAGCGCGTATTCCTCAAATACAACGAGCTCGCCCGCCAGGGCCAACGCGGCCAGAACAGCCCGGTGTACTTGGGCCTGACCGGTGAAGAAGGCAACCCGCACCTGGGCCAGATGAACTTTGTCGACAACCAGGTCAACCCGAAAACCGGCACCATCCGTGGCCGCGCCGTGTTCGATAACACCGACGGGCGCTTTACCCCAGGCCTGTATGCCCGCCTGAAACTGGTTGGTAGCGCCACCTACAACGCCACCCTGATCAGCGACGAAGCCGTGGGCACTGACCTTGGTAAGAAGTTCGTCTTGGTGGTCGATGCCGAGCATAAAGCCGCCTACCGCGCGGTGGAGCTGGGGCCGAAGCTGGAAGGCTTGCGCATCGTGCGCAGCGGCTTGGCTAAGGGTGACCAGATTGTGGTGAAAGGCCTGCAACGCACTCGCCCAGGCTCGCCGGTAGAACCTCAGGTCGTGCCGATGGCTAGTGAAGCCACCATTGCCGCCTTGGCGCAGCAACGCCAAGCGCTGGAAAACAACAACGCTGCACAAGCCAAGGCCGACAAAGTCGTGCAGAAGCTCGCCAGCACCACCCCGGCGCGCGGCTAAGCCGGCTGGCTTAAAGGATTATTTGCGATGAATTTTTCCCAGTTCTTCATTTCCCGGCCGATCTTTGCAGCGGTGTTGTCCCTGCTGATCCTGATCGCCGGAGCCATCTCACTGTTCCAGTTGCCGATCAGTGAATACCCGGAAGTGGTGCCGCCAACCGTGGTGGTACGGGCCAACTTCCCAGGCGCCAACCCCAAGGTGATCGGTGAAACCGTAGCCGCGCCGCTGGAGCAAGCGATTACCGGCGTTGAGAACATGCTGTATATGTCCTCGCAGTCGACCGCCGACGGCAAAATCACCCTGACCATCACCTTCGCCCTGGGCACCGACCTGGATAACGCGCAGGTACAGGTGCAGAACCGCGTAACCCGCACCCAGCCCAAGCTGCCGGAAGAAGTGACGCGCATCGGTATTACCGTCGACAAGGCCTCGCCCGACCTGACCATGGTTGTGCACTTGACCTCGCCTGACAAACGCTACGACATGCTTTACCTGTCCAACTACGCCTTGCTCAATATCAAGGACGAGTTGGGCCGCCTCGGCGGCGTGGGTGATGTACAGCTGTTTGGTATGGGCGACTACTCCCTGCGGGTGTGGCTCGACCCCAACAAAACCGCGTCGCGCGGCCTGACGGCCACCGACGTCGTTACTGCCATTCGCGAGCAAAACCGCCAAGTGGCCGCCGGCCAACTGGGTGCACCGCCCTCGCCTAGCAGCACCAGTTTCCAGCTGTCGGTAAACACCCAAGGCCGTCTGGTAAGTGAAGAAGAGTTCGAGAACATCATTATTCGCTCCGGCGAAAACGGTGAAATCACTCGCCTGAAAGACGTCGCCCGTATCGAACTGGGTTCCAGCCAATACGCCCTGCGCTCGTTGCTGAACAACGACCCGGCGGTGGCCATTCCGATCTTCCAGCGCCCAGGCTCCAATGCCATCGAAATCTCCAACGAGGTTCGGGCGAAGATGGAAGAGCTGAAGAAAGGCTTCCCGGAAGGCATGGACTACAGCATCGTTTATGACCCGACGATCTTCGTTCGCGGCTCTATCGAGGCGGTGGTGCACACCCTGTTTGAAGCGCTGATTTTGGTGGTGCTGGTTGTAATTCTGTTCCTGCAAACCTGGCGCGCTTCGATCATTCCGTTGGTGGCGGTGCCGGTATCGCTGATCGGTACCTTTGCCGTGATGCACTTGTTTGGCTTCTCGCTGAACGCGCTGTCGCTGTTCGGCCTGGTATTGGCCATCGGTATCGTGGTGGACGACGCCATCGTGGTGGTGGAAAACGTCGAGCGAAATATCGGCCTGGGGCTAACGCCTGTGGAAGCCACCAAGCGCGCCATGCGTGAAGTGACCGGCCCGATCATCGCTACGGCCTTGGTGCTGTGTGCGGTGTTTATTCCGGCGGCGTTTATTTCCGGCCTTACCGGGCAGTTCTACAAACAGTTCGCCCTGACCATCGCCATCTCCACCGTGATTTCGGCCTTTAACTCGCTGACCCTATCGCCAGCTCTGGCTGCGGTGTTGCTGCGTGATCACGACGCGCCGAAAGACCGTTTCTCCAAGGTGCTGGATAAGCTCTTGGGTGGCTGGTTGTTCCGTCCGTTCAACCGCTTCTTCGACAAAGCCAGCCATGGTTACGTCGGCACCGTGGCGCGGGTTATCCGCAGCAGCGGTATCGCCCTGGTGATTTACGCCGGTCTGATGGTGCTGACCTATGCCGGCTTCTCGTCGACACCAACCGGCTTTGTACCGCCACAAGACAAGCAGTACCTGGTGGCCTTTGCCCAACTGCCAGACGCCGCGAGCCTGGACCGTACCGAAGCGGTGATCAAGCAGATGTCGGAAATGGCCATGAAGCAGCCAGGGGTTGCCAATGCCATCGCCTTCCCAGGCCTGTCGATCAACGGTTTCACCAACAGCCCGAACAGCGGCATCGTGTTTGTGGCGCTGAAAGACTTTGATGAGCGCAAAGACCCAAGCCAGTCGGCGGGTGCCATTGCGGGCGCCTTGAATGCCCAGTACGCCGGTATTCAAGAAGCCTATATGGCGATCTTCCCACCACCACCGGTACAGGGTTTGGGCACCATCGGCGGCTTCCGCTTGCAGATCGAAGACCGTGGCGGCCTGGGTTATGAAGCGCTGTACAACGAAACCATGAACATCATCACCAAGAGCCAAAGCGTGCCGGAACTGGCGGGGCTGTTTACCAGCTACCAAGTCAACGTTCCGCAGGTAGACGCGGCCATTGACCGGGAAAAAGCCAAGACCCACGGCGTGGCTATCAGCGATATCTTCGACACCCTGCAGGTGTACCTGGGCTCGCTGTATGCCAACGACTTCAACCGTTTTGGCCGTACCTATCAAGTGAACGTGCAGGCTGAACAGCAGTTCCGCCTGGAAGCGGAGCAAATTGGTCAGCTGAAAGTGCGCAACAACCTCGGCGAAATGATCCCATTGGCGACCTTCCTGAAGGTCAGCGATACCTCGGGCCCTGATCGCGTGATGCACTACAACGGCTTTATCACCGCCGAAATAAACGGCGCAGCGGCGCCGGGCTACAGCTCCGGCCAAGCGGAAAAAGCCATCGAGAAATTGCTGAAAGACGAGCTGCCTAACGGCATGACCTACGAGTGGACTGACCTGACCTATCAGCAAATCCTCTCCGGCAACACCGCGCTGTTTGTGTTCCCGCTCTGCGTATTGCTGGCCTTCTTGGTGTTGGCGGCCCAATACGAAAGCTGGAGCTTGCCGCTGGCGGTGATTCTGATCGTACCGATGACGCTGTTGTCGGCCATTACCGGGGTGATTGTGTCCGGTGGCGATAACAACATTTTTACCCAGATAGGTCTGATCGTACTGGTGGGCCTGGCCTGTAAGAACGCGATTCTGATCGTCGAGTTTGCCAAGGATAAACAGTTGGAAGGTATGAGCCCGCTGGCAGCGGTGTTGGAAGCCTGCCGTCTGCGTCTGCGGCCGATTCTGATGACCTCGTTCGCCTTTGTGATGGGCGTAGTGCCCCTGGTGTTCTCCAGCGGTGCGGGTGCAGAAATGCGCCATGCCATGGGTGTGGCGGTGTTCTCCGGCATGCTTGGGGTGACCTTCTTCGGCCTGCTGCTAACCCCGGTGTTCTACGTACTGATCCGTAACTTTGTCGAGCGCCGCGAATCGCGCAAAGCACCTAAAGCGCCTGCACTGGAGGCACACGCATGAGCTTGAAAGCCTTCACTCCCGCCCTTCTTGCGCTGGCACTCAGTGCCTGCGCAGTGGGCCCGGACTATAAAGCGCCGGAAACCGAAGCGGCGAAACTGACCGCCGCCCAGGGCAACTACGACCGCAGCAAATTTGAAGTGAGCTGGTGGCAGCAGTTTGACGACCCCACCTTGAATCAGCTGGTTAGCCAGTCGCTACAAGAAAACCGTCAACTGCGCGTGGCCTTCGCCCGCCTGAAAGCCGCCCGCGCCATTCGTGATGACGTCGCCAATGATCGCTTCCCGGTGGTCACTAGCCGCGCCAGCAGCGAAAACGGCAAGGCCCAGCAACCGGGCGTGACCACCGAGCGTGTGCGTAATGAACGCTACGACCTTGGTTTGGATATGGCCTGGGAGGTCGACTTGTTCGGCCGCATCCAACGCCAGCTGGAAGCCAGCGACGCCGAGCAGGACGTTGCCGAGGCGCAGTTGTATCAACTGCAAGTCAGCCTGATTGCCGAGTTGGTGGATGCCTACGGCGAACTGCGCGGCGCTCAGCTGCGGGAAAACATTGCCCGCAGCAACCTGAATAACCAGCAGGAATCGCGCAACCTCTGCGACACCATGCGTGAAGCCGGTGTGGGCAGCGAACTGGACGTGCTGCGCGCCGATGCGCGCTTGGCCGCTACCGAAGCCACCCTGCCGCAGTTGCAGGCTCAAGAAGTGCGTTCGCGTAACCGTATCGCCACCCTGCTGGGTCAGCGGCCGGAGCAACTGAGCGTCGACCTCAGTCCTAAGGACATTCCGGCCATTGCCAAAGCCTTGCCGATTGGCGATCCGGCGGAGCTGCTGCGTCGTCGCCCGGATATCCGCATTGCCGAGCGGCAGTTGGCGGCGGCTACGGCTAATGTCGGCGTGGCCACGGCGGACCTGTTCCCACGGGTGAACGTTGCCGGTTTCCTTGGCTTTACCTCGGCACGCGGCTCGCAATTGGGCTCTTCGGCCGCGCGAGCTTGGGGTGTGGCGCCAACCATCAGTTGGGCGGCGTTTGACCTGGGTAGCGTGAGAGCGCGCATCCGCAGTGCCGATGCTGACTCCGAAGGCGCCCTGGCCAACTATGAGCAACAGGTACTGGTGGCCTTGGAAGAGTCGGAGAACGCGTTCAGCGATTACGGCAAACGTCAGCAGCGTCTGGTGTCGTTGCTGCGTCAGAGCGAAGCCAGCCGCGCCGCCGCGCAACAGGCGTCGATCCGTTACCGTGAAGGCACCTCAGACTTCCTCGTGCTACTGGACGCTGAACGTGAGCGCCTGGCGGCCGAAGACGCTCAGGCCTTGGCCGAGGTCGAGGTGTACCACGGCATCGTGTCGATCTATAAAGCCTTGGGTGGCGGTTGGCAGGCCCCGACTAACGTCGCCGCTCGCTGATGCTAAAGGGCGGCCAGCAGATTGCTGGCCGTCCTCATAGGCTCTACAAACTGATACGTTTTCGCCAACATTTTTGCGGTTTTCGCCGGTTAACTGGCGCATCGGTCGGCCAACGTCAAAAACACTGAGGAATGTCACGCCGCAGACGTTGAGCGGCGCTGGCGCGTCGGGTAAGGTCTAGGCACTCGTTACCACAAGGCCGTGTCATGACCTCCAAACTCGAACAACTCAAACAGTTCACCACCGTCGTTGCCGACACCGGCGATATCGACGCCATCGCCCGCCTGAAACCGGTCGATGCCACCACCAACCCTTCCCTGCTGCTTAAAGCGGCCGCCATGTCCGGTTATACCGAGCTGCTCAATGATGCCGTGGCCAATTGCGATGGCGATTTGGGTCTGGCCAGCGATCGCTTTGGCGTGGCTGTGGGCAAGGGTATTTTGCAGGTCATTCCAGGGCGCATTTCCACCGAAGTGGATGCCCGCTTGTCATTCGACACCGAAGCCACCTTGGCCCGCGCCTATCGCCTGGTTGAGCTGTACGAAAAAGCCGGTGTTGGCCGCGAGCGCATCCTGATCAAAATCGCCTCCACTTGGGAAGGCATCCGTGCCGCCGAGCAACTGGAGCGCGCCGGCATTCAAACCAACCTCACCCTGCTGTTCTCCTTTGCCCAGGCAGCTGCCTGCGCCGATGCCGGGATCTTCCTGATCTCGCCATTCGTGGGGCGCATCTATGACTGGTTTAAAAAGGCAGAAGGCCGCGACTTTACCGGCGCAGAAGACCCGGGCGTGAAGTCGGTGACGCGCATCTACAACTACTACAAGGCCAACGGCTACAACACCGTGGTGATGGGCGCGAGCTTTCGCAACCTGAACCAGATCGAGCAATTGGCCGGCTGTGACCGCCTGACCATTAGCCCGGAACTGTTGCAGCAACTGTCGGAAGACAACGGCTCGCTGGAGCGGGTGCTGCGTGAGGGCAACCCAGGCGAACCGAAGCAAGTGCCAACTGAAAGCAGCTTCCGTTGGGCGCTGAACGAAGAAGCCATGTCCACCGAGAAGCTGGCCGAAGGCATTCGCCAATTCGCCCGCGACCAGGAAAAGCTCGAAGCCTTGTTGGCTGCCCGCCGCTAAAGGCAGCACAACAAAAAACGCGCGAGGGCAGTAAGCCTCTCGCGCGTTTTTTTATGCCTGCCATTGCCTTATATCAGCCGCGTTCCAAGGCATTGACCAGGTCGTGGAACTCTTCCCGATTGGACTCGTTAAGCCCCATCAAAATGCGGTGTGCTTCGAGCACTTTGGCTTTTACCACTTCTTCCGACTGATCTTGCGAGGGCAAGTCAGCCAGCGTGCCTGGCGCGGCCAAGGGCTGATCGACGATGTTGAACACCTGATCAAACCCCATAGATTGCAACAAGCGGGTGATGTCGGCGTGGGTGGTGACGACGGTGGGCAGCAGCCCGACCTTTTGCCGCGACAGAATCGACAACTTGGCCAGCAGGCCCAGCGTGGTGCTGTCGATGCTGCGGGTTTCCGTTAGGTCGATAACGATGGTGGAGAAGTTGAGGGCGGTGAAGATCTTCTCGATCGTTGCATCCAACGCCGAACAAAGCGTCAGGCGCACTTCACCCACAAACTTGAGCACGAATGTGCCGTTCTGCTCAGCAAACTGAATTCTACCGGTACTCATGCAACGGTACCCTTCCGGCTCATACGGCGCGCGGTCATACAGATCATGCAAGGTTCCTGCTTAACACCAGCAAGGCGATATCATCTGGCATCTCGGCGAGATTGGCCAGCCCAAGCACCTGGCGCAAGCCATCCAGGCTGCCACCTGCCGTGCAAACCAACTGCGGTAGCAACGCTTCCTTTTCTTTGAGTGTGTCGCTCGGCAAAAGGTCCAAAATGCCGTCTGAAAGCAGAGTGAGGCTGAAAGACTCAGGCAAATCGATCACATGATCGCTGTACGTCGCCTCATCAAACAGCCCTACCGGCAGGCCGCGGCCCTCCAGGTAGTGCGCCGTGCCTTCGCTGTACATGATCGGCAGCGGTAGGTGCCCGCCGATGCTGTAGGTCAATTTACCGCTCTGCTCATCAATCACGCCGCCCAACATGGTCACGTGCTTGCCGAGTTTGCAGTTGATCAAACCGCGGTTGATGTGGCCAAGCACATCTGACGGTTTGAATTCGGGGAGCTGGCCACCACGGCGCGACTCATACAGCAGCCGGGTAGTCATAAATTTCAGCAGTACGGTGATAAACGCTGACGACGCGCCGTGACCCGACACATCCGCCAGGTAGAAGGCGATACGGTGGTCATCGAGGCGGAAGTAATCAACGAAGTCGCCGGAGAGATACAGCGACGGAATAATCTGGTGGGCAAACTGCAAACCGTCCACGGTCCACGGCGTTACCGGCAGCATATTCATCTGCACTTGGCGGCCGGCGTTCTGGTCTTCCTGCAACAGGCTCAAGCTGGCCTGCAGCTCGCGGTTGGCGACTTCGAGTTTTTCCCGATAGCGCTGGTTTTCCAAGCGCAGATAAGCACGATCCAGCGCGCGGCGCACCGAGTGCTCCAGCACGGCTAAATCTTCGAGGGGTTTGATCAGGTAGTCGGCGGCGCCCAGGCGCAAGGCCTCGACCGCATCGCTCATCACGCCAGCGCCGGACACAACAATAACGGGTGTTTCCACCTCGAGAGCGTTGATCCGCCGGATGAGTTCTAAGCCGTCGACTTGCGGCATACGCAGGTCGCAGATCACCAAGTCAGGTTTTTCCTGCTCGAATATCTGCAGACCCTGCAAGCCGTTGCTAGCTTGCAGAACGCTGAAGCCACTGTCTTCCAAGTAAGCGGCCAAACTGGCGCGCACTACTTCGTCGTCATCAATAATCAGCAGCGAGGCACTGGAATTGTGCATGGGGTACCAGGCAAACGGCGCCAGGGGTGGTTGGCGTGTACGTCAGGCCGATCAGCCGCGACGCGTGTACTAGGGAGATCATGTCAAGGCGCAGACGGTACTCCCATCCGTGCGTCGATTCAAGCGTGCGCCGATCATCGTCTGAAGCCTTTACAGCTGAAAGTGGCCAAGGTTATAAGGGCCATCGGAGAGTCCATAAAAACCAGAGGAGCGGGTCAATGAGCCAAAGTGATCATGCCTACACCGAAAAACGCGACTACATCCGTATGCGCTTGGAAGCACCCGTCACCTTGCAATACGCTGGCCGCGACATTCCGGCCCTCTGCCTCGACCTGTCCAGCACCGGCATGCAACTGGAAGCCGAGAGCGACGCTAAGGTAGGCGATAAGGTCAGAGTCCATATCGCATCCGAACACAACGAACTACGCGGCCTCGACGCCGAAGCCGAAGTTATCCGCGCCTCGGCGCTGGATGGCGGCAGACAATCGCTAGGGTTGGCGATTCTCTCGATGAAGTGATGTTCAGCCCAATAAAAAAGGCGACCGTGGTGTCTCCTTTTTTATATCTGCCTCGGATGCAAGGCCTTAAAAATCGTCTTCAACTTCGCCGTCTTTGACCTTGAACTCGCGCATCTGCAGGTAGGCATTGCGAATAAACGAGTACTTGTCGCCGCTAATAAACTTCTCCGCTGACAGCAGGCTGGCGCGGGTATCAACTACATCCACGCCACGGGCAACGTTACGTGCCGGTACATCGTTGATGTAGGGATAGGGTTCAAGAAAGCTATCCGGAATCTTGCCGGAAGCATCACGCACGGTGCTTGGCCCCAACAGCGGCAGCACTAGGTAAGGACCGCTGTTCAGGCCCCATGCGCCAAGGGTTTGGCCGAAGTCTTCATCGTTGCGGTCCAGGCCCATTCTGGTGCCGACATCAAAGAAACCCAGCAGGCCGAACGTGGTGTTGAACAGCACACGGCTGGTGTCGATGCCCGCTTCTTCTACTTTGCCTTGCAGCAGGTCGTTGGCCAGATTGCCAACGTCGCCGACGTTGTTGAAGACGTTGTGAATGCCGTCTTCCAGAAACTGCGGCGTGATCGCTTGGTAGCCCTGGGCCAGTGGCTTCAGGGCATAAGTGTCGAGGGTGTCGTTAAACGTGAAGATCGGGCGATTGAAGCCTTCCCAGGGATCACTTTCCGCCGCCGAGGCGCCCTGAGACAGCAGTGCCAGGCCGGCACACAGGCAAAGCTGGCCAAAACGCGTGGCCCAATTGCTGGCAAACACTTCCATTGCGAGGCTCCAAACTTAAAACGAGGGATCGCGCCAGGCGCGCTGTTGCCAGCATAGGCGCAAACAAAAGAGTCGCAGAGTATAAGGGCTGCATCGGGCGATGGGCAGGTAACCGCGCAGAGAAAATCC
>NZ_JBBNAH010000222.1:0-12488 GCF_037994325.1 Pseudomonas sp. | reverse complement strand
GGCTTGGGCCAGCGGATTCTCTGCCGACACATCCAACGCCGCTTTCGACAACCCGCGCGCGCAACCCAGTCTCAGCAAGTAATCAATCAACTGCGTGCCAATTCCTTGCCCGGTCAAGCCCGGCTGTACGCCCAGGTGCGCAAGATAATTCACGCCCTTTGGCGGCGGCTTGATCAGGTGCTCCATTTGTAAGCCCCGGCGCATAACCCCGAGCCCCGTCAGCGGCCCGTAAACGCGCAGAATCTGCCAGGTCGCCGCCAGCATATTGCTCAGGTTGCTTGCCGCGTTGACCACTGTGCCGATCACCACCACCTGTCCATCCAGTTCGCCGACCCAATGCTGGCGGTGGCTGAATTGCCCGTGTGTGCTGAGAAATACCGTGCGCAGAAAGCCTTGGGCACGGGGGAATACGTAGTCGAAGGCAGCGGGGCCAGAGCTGTAAATCAGCGGTACGGCCAGGTCGACATCATCGGCGCGAGCGGGGCGGAAGGTCAGGGGCATGGTGGCCTCGTGCAGGCAGTAGGAATGGCGAATCTAGCACGATGGTTCCATTTTTGTCGGGGTAACTAGCCAAGCCAGTTGAGCACGCCCAACCCGGCCGCTCGGCCGCTGGCAAAACAGGTGGTGAGCAGGTAGCCGCCGGTGGGGGCTTCCCAGTCGAGCATTTCGCCAGCGCAGAACACACCGGGTAGCTTGTTGAGCATCAGCTGCTTATTTAGCGCTTCGAAGGGAACGCCGCCGGCGCTGCTGATGGCTTCGTCCAGGGGCCGGGCGCGCACCAGCGTCAGTGGCAGCGCTTTGATGGCCTGAGCCAGCATGGCTGGAGTATTGAAGGTGCTGGCGTCGGTGAGTTCGCGCAGCAGGCCGGCGCGGACGCCGTCCAGGCCCAGCGCACCGCGCAGGTGGTTGCTCAGGGATTTGCTGCCGCGCGGTTTGTTCAGCAGGGCCAGCACCTGTTCCGGTGTTTTCTGTGGCAGCAGGTCGAGGTGCACGGTGGCGCTGCCGTGCTGGTTGATGCCTTCGCGAATGCTGGCGGACAAGGCATACACCAGGCTGCCTTCCACACCCTGTTCAGTGACCACAAATTCACCCAATCGCTGGGCCTGACCGGGCAGGTTCAGCGCGCAGGATTTCACCGGCGCACCTGCGAACTTGCTTTTGAACACGTCGCTCCAGCCCGCCACTTCGAAACCACAATTGCTTGGTTGCAAGGGTGCCAGCTCTACGCCGCGCTCGGCCAGCAGCGCCTGCCAGGCACCGTCAGAGCCCAGTCGCGCCCAACTGCCGCCACCCAAGGCCAACACCGTGGCGCGGACGGCGATGGCCTGTTCGCCGTCGCCACCGGCAATACGTAAACGCCCATCGGCGTGCCAGCCGAGCCAGCGCTGACGGGTGTGGATAACCACGCCGTGCTCGCGCAGGCGCTTGAGCCAGGCGCGCAGCAGCGGCGCTGCTTTCATATCGGTGGGGAATACGCGGCCGGAGGTGCCGATAAAGGTGTCGATGCCCAAGCCGTGGATCCACGCGCGTAACTGCTCGGCATCGAAGTCTTGCAGCAGCTCGGCGATCTCACCGGCTCGCGCGCCGTAGCGGCCAATAAACGCCGGCTTGGCTTCGGCGTGGGTGATGTTCATGCCGCCCACGCCGGCCAACAGAAACTTGCGTCCCACCGAGGGCATCGCGTCAAACAGCTCGACCTTGACCCCGGCCAGAGCCAGCACTTCGGCAGCCATCAAGCCGGCGGGGCCGCCGCCAATAATGACGACAGGCAGGGAGGAGTGGGCAGAAGGAGCGGTCATGGTGGCGGGCTGCGGCAAAAGTTGCCGGCATTCTAACCCGAGCTGCCGGCTGCGGCCGCTACACTCAGTGCCGAGCGCTAACAGCAAGGAATACCTTATGACGGATGGAGCAACGCCGAAACCATCGGCAAAGCTAGGGCTGTTTCTGCTCTCGGGTGTGGTGATCGGCTCAATGATTGGCGGTGGTGGCTTTAACCTGCCGCAGAATATGTCCGCCCATGCCAGCCTCGGCGCCATTGCCATCGCTTGGGTGTTAACCCTGGTGGGTATGTTTTTTCTGGCTAACTGTTTTCGCCTGCTTTCCACTCAGCGCCCGGAGCTAACTGCCGGGGTCTATGCCTATGCCCGTGAAGGCTTTGGCAATCTGGCCGGCTTTCAGGTGGCGTGGGGTTATTGGCTAAGCGCGGCCTTTGGCAATGTGGCGTTTGCGGTGTTGATTATGAAGTCGCTGGGCTATCTGTTTCCGGCCTTTGCCGATGGCAAGAATTGGCTATCCATTGGCGGCGCATCATTGCTGATCTGGGTAATGCACTTCACCGTACTGTTTGGCGTACGCCGGGCGGCGGTGTTGGGCTCGATTGCCAGCGTGCTGAATGTCGGCAGCTTGCTGGTGACCATCGCGATTATGGCGCTGATGGTTAAAGCCGAAATGTTCCGCCTGGACCTGTGGGGCGTTGGCGAGAACCTGGGCAGCGTTATGAAGCAGGTGGAAAGCACCATGCTGGTGACGTTGTGGGTGTTTATCGGCATTGAAGGCGCGGTGGTGATGTCGGCGCGGGCGCGTAAACCCGAGCAGGTAGGGCAGGCCACTTATATCGGTTTGCTGGTGTGCACGCTGCTGTATTTTCTGCTGTCAGCGTTGCCCTTCGGCTTTATGACGCAGCCGGAGTTGGCAGCGCTGGATGAGCCGGCGGCGGCTTATATTCTTGAGCGGTTGGTGGGGCGCTGGGGGGCGATATTTGTCATCGTCTCACTGCTGGTTTCCCTGCTGAGCTGTTGGTTGGCCTGGACCATTCTGGTTGCTGAACTGCCTTTTGCTGCAGCCAAAGATGGCGTGTTTCCGCGCTTTCTAGCGCGGGAAAACCGTTTCCATTCGCCGGGGCCGGCGCTGTGGTTATCCAGTGCAGTGATGCAGGTGATTGTGTTTGTGGTGCTGTTTGCCGAGAACGCCTGGATCTGGCTGATCAGCGTTACCGGGGTGATGATTTTGCCGGCGTATTTGGCCAGCACGGCCTACTTGTGGCGCTATGCCTTGAGCCACGCCTATATGGAGGAACGGGGCCGGGCGCTTCGCAGCGGGGTGTTGGGCAGTGTGTATGCGCTGTGGTTGTTATATGCCGCGGGGCCGCAGTTTTTGTTGATGTCGAGTTTGTTGTTTGTGGCCGGATTGCCGGTGTTTTATTTCGCTCATCGACAGAATTTGCCGCATGCGCCGTTGTTTAGTCGTACTGAAGGTGTGGCGGCAGGGGCGTTGGTGGTGGTGGCGGGGATTGCGCTTTGGGCGTTTTTTACCGGGTTGGTGGAGTTGGGGTGAGTGTGGCGTTTCGCGCGTTACGCGATGTTTTGTAGGGTGTGCTGCGCGCACCAGCTTTTCGGACTGGAGCGAAGTTGGAGCGCCTGCTGAGGCAGTTTTTCGTAGGTTGTGTTTGAGCATCGCGAAGCCCAACTGGCGCAGCGCTTGATGGCCGTTGGGCTTCGCGATGCTCAACCCAACCTACGGGCTGCGGGTTCCCTGGCTGACTCGTTGCTCCAGGTGAGGCTGGCGAATATGCCTGGGGCTTTTACGGGTAGTCATTTGCCGCCGCTTCAATAAACGCCCGAATAATCGGCGGCACATTCCCGGCCAAGGCTGCGCGTTCCGGTTGAAATAGGGTGCCGACGAAAAAGGGATGGCCGTCCAGTTCAATGCCGCGGGCGTCGCGTTGCTCGTCCCAGGCGGTTATGCGCAGAGGGCCTGAACCGAGGGCTTTGGCGAATTCGGGGTTGAGGCCGTAGCGGCAGTGGTAGCCCTCGGTGATGTGCAACTGGCCGTAGGCGTTGGCGAGTGTTGAGTCGAGGGCCAGTTCGATGTCGCCGCTGACTTCTACCAGGCCACAGCTCAATGGCGCGATCACCAGGCGTTTGCCGTCGGGGTGGGTTTCGGCGTGTTCGGCGTCGGCCCAGCCGAGGACGTTGCGGGCGTATTCGAGCAGGGCGTGTTGAAAGCCGCCGCAGCTGCCAAAGAAGGGCACTTGCTGTTCGCGGGCGTAGCGGATGGCGAATAGCGCGCCGTCCATGTCGCGGTAGGGGGTGGCCGGTACGGCCCAGAGGCCGTGGTATTCGGCCAGGTGTTTGTGGCCGTTGAGGCTTTCGGTGGCCAGCCATTGCGGCTGTACGCACACACCCACGGCGGCGCCAGCCAGGGCGAGCGCTTTGGGGATGGCTTGGTGGGCGATGACGTCGGCGTTGTAGTCGCCGATCAGGCCGATATGCAGAGTGGACATTGCGGGCTCCTGGGTCGGTTGGGTGGCGCGTGGCCAACCCAACCTACGCCGTTTTTACTGCCCCGGCCACACACGCATCACGCGGTAGGGCGGTTTGCCGGTGTCTTCGCCGCCGCTAAAGGCCGGCGTTTTGTACAGCTGGTTTACCGAGATATACAGCCAGCCGTTGTCGCTCTGGTGCACGCTGTCGGGCCAGTCGAGGCGGGCGTCGCGCACCAGCGTATGGAGCTTGCCATCGGTGTTCAGTACGTCGATAGCACCGTCGTTAACGTTGGTGAAAAAGTGCCGGCCTTTGGTGTCGGTGGTGGCGCCGTCGGAGACCGGTTTTGGCCCGACGCGTTTAATCGCTGCGCCAATCTGCTCATCACTGGCTGCATTTTGCAGCAGTTTGGTCGGCAGCGAGTACCAGGTTTTGCCGTTCATGGCGCCGAAGTACAGGGTGCTACGGTCGGCGGACAAACTCAGCGGGTTGACCGCTACGCTAGCCGGCTTGCCTTGGAATTGGATGGCCTTGCCGCCGATAACCATGGTGGCGTCCGGCTCTGCTTGCAGCGCGGGGTGGCCGCCAAAACGTCGGGCTTTGCCACTGGCGATTTCCACGGCGATCAAGCCGGGGTTGGCGATGTCGGCGAGGTAAATCCAACCGGCTTTATCGTCGATCACCAGGTCTTGCAGAAAGCTGCCTTTGGGCGCGATGTCTTGCGGCAGTTCGATGCGATACAGCTCGCGGCCGCTGGCGATATCGAAGCCCCAGAGGCGCGTTTTGCCCAGGTTCAGGCCCATGTCGGCAATCCACAGGCGCTGTTTGCCGTCGACGGCGATGCCCAGCGGGCTGTCGATCTGGCTGTCGGTAGCGGCCGAGCTACCGCGTTGCAGGGCGGCGTTGGGCCAGGCTTTGAAATGGGTGCGGTCGGTGATTTCGATCAGTTGTGCGGTGTCTGGCGCGGCCAATGGATGCACCGTGGCAAACAGGCGATTGTGTGGCGCCGGGGCGACGTTGCCGGGGCGCATCGGCAGTTCGGCGACGACTTCCAGGTCGCCGGTTTTAGGCGCGGCAAAGGCGCTGTTAATAACGCTGATGCTCAACGCCAGCAAAGCAGCGCTGGCACTGGTGCGAAAAGGATGGCGGGATTTCATGGCAGGGCTTCCTGTACAACCAAAGAGGAGGTCGCAGCTTGAAGCGGGCAGGGCAGGCAAAGAAGACCGCTGACGTTGAACGTCTTTCAAGCAAACCAAGAAAGTTGCCGCAACGCCCCGTGCTTTTATAGGACGTAAAAGAGAATGGCGACAAAGTGCAGCAAACTCCCCGCCATCACAAACAAATGCCAGATGCCATGCCAGTGGCGAAAGCGGCTGTCGTTGGCGAAAAAGATGATGCCAACGGTGTAGAGCACGCCGCCTGCGGCCAGCCATTTAAAGCCGGTCATGCCCAAGGCGGCAATCAGCGGTTTTACCGCGATCAGCACAATCCAGCCCATCAGCGCATAGATGATCAGCGACAGCACGCGCGCTTCAGAGCGCGGTTTGATTTCTTGCAGCATGCCGATTACGCCAAGCCCCCAGACGATGCCAAACAGGGTCCAACCCCAGGCGCCGCGTAGGGTGATCAAACAGAACGGCGTGTAGCTGCCGGCAATCAGCAGGTAGATGGACAGGTGATCAAGCTTTTGCAGCAGCTTTTTCCGTGGCCCGCTGACGCTGTGGTAGACCGTGGAAATGCTGTAGAGCAGCACCAAGGTGACGCCGTAAATGGCCACGCTGACGATCTTCCACGGGTCGCCGGTAAAACTCGCCAGCACCAGTAACCAGACCGCACCGATGGCCGCCAGAACGGCGCCGATCAGGTGGGTCCAGGCGTTGAATTTTTCTCCGTGGTACATGGTTGGCCTTATCTCGCGCCGCTTAACACGCGCTGCGCACTGTGGTGAAGAATGCCGTGACGTCGCGCCAGCGCCGCCCGGTCGTTGCTGTAGCCGCCGCCGATAACGCCCATCACCGGGATGTCGCGGCCCAGGCAGTGGCGTATAACGCTTTCATCGCGCCGGGCCAGGCCCTGGTCGGTCAATTTCAGGTAACCAAGGGCGTCGTCTTTGTGCACATCCACACCGGCGTCGTAGAGCACCAGGTCGGGCTGATACAGCGGCAGTAAATAGTTAAGGGCGTCGTCCACCACCTTCAAGTAGGCGTCGTCGTCCATGCCCATGGGCAAGGGAATATCCCAGTCGCTTTGCGCCTTGCGCGCCGGGAAGTTTTTTTCGCAGTGCAGCGATACGGTGATTGCTTCGGGAGTGTCGGCCAAAATACGCGCCGTGCCGTCGCCTTGGTGCACGTCGCAATCAAAGATCAACACGCGGCTGACCTTACCAGCCGCCAACAAGTAGCGGCTGATAATGGCCAGGTCGTTGAAAATACAAAAGCCGGCGGCATGATCGTAATGGGCGTGGTGGGTGCCGCCCGCCAGGTGGCAGGCCAGGCCATGTTGCAAGGCCAGTTCGGCGGTGAGAATGGAGCCGCCCACCGCGCGCACGGTGCGCCTGGCCAACGCTTCGCTCCAGGGTAAACCAAGGCGGCGCTGTTCTTCGTGGGCCAGTTCGCCACTGAGAAAACGCCCGATATAGCTGGGCTCGTGAGCGAGGGCGAGAATCTCGGCCGGGCAGATGTCTGGGCGGATAAGTTCGGCGTCGGTAGTCAGGCCGCTGTCGACCAAGTGCTCGCGCAGCAGGCGGAATTTTTCCATCGGAAAACGATGGTTGGCCGGGAATGGCGGGCTGTAGTCGTCGTGATAGACCAGGGGCAGACGCATACACTCAACCAGACAAAAGAGGCCGCCAGTATCCCCGCGAGGGCGGTCGACCTCAAGCCACACGCCATAACAGGAGCCGCCATGGCCGAACCGATAGAACTGCGCAGCGAACGGTTGTTGCTACGAACCTGGCGCAATGAAGATTTGACGCCCCTCGCCGCGATGGTCGCCGACCCTGAGGTAATGCGTTATTTCCCCGCCACGCAAAGCACTGCCGAAGCCGGCCAACTAATGGAGCGGGTACGCGCCCATTTCGCCGAGCACGGCTTTGGCCTGTGGGCGCTGGAGCGCAACGATAACGGCGCTTTTATCGGCTTTACCGGCCTGGGCGTGGTGGGTTTCAACGCGCCGTTCTGCAACCCCGCTGGGCCAACCATTGAAATTGGCTGGCGCCTGGCGCGCGATGCCTGGGGCCAGGGTTTTGCTAGCGAGGCCGCGCGCGCCGCGTTGGCGTGCGCCTTTGAGGGTTTGCAGTTGCCCGAGGTGGTGGCCTTTACCGTGCCGGCCAATCAGCCGTCGCGGGCGGTAATGGAGCGCATGGGGATGCGCCGTAACCCGGCCGATGACTTTCAGCATCCCAACCTTCCCGACGGTCATCCATTGCGTGCCCATGTGCTTTATCGCCTCGCGCGCGAGCAGTGGTTGGCGCAATAGCCGCTGAGGTTGGACTGATGGCCGCCAGGCTTTTTGCCCGTTGTTGCCGACAGCGGCGGGCAAAGCCTTTACCATTTCACCCGCCTGAATAAATGCGTGATGAGGAATTAACCGATGAGCCAATTGCTTGATGATCTGGTGGCGTTGCTCAGCCTGGAACAGATCGAGGAAAACATGTTCCGTGGCGTCAGCCAGGATCTTGGTTTCCGCCAGCTCTACGGTGGCCAGGTGTTGGGCCAATGCGTGTCGGCGGCCAGTCAGACGGTAGACGCCGAGCGCCATGTGCATTCGTTGCACGGTTATTTCCTGCGCCCGGGCGATGCCAGCTTGCCGGTGGTGTACCTGGTTGACCGCGTACGTGATGGCGGCAGTTTTAGCACCCGTCGGGTCACGGCCGTGCAGAAAGGCGCGCCGATTTTTACCTGCAGCGCCTCGTTTCAAACCGATGAAGAAGGCCTTAGCCATCAGTTGCCGATGCCGGATGTGCCGGGGCCGGAAAACTTCAAATCGGAAACCGAATTGGCCCGCGATGCCGCCGAGTTTATTCCGCCGCGTATGCTCGAGCGCGCCACCAGTGCCAAGCCCATCGAGATTCGCCCGGTTACCAGCGGCAATCCCTATGAGCCGGTGGTGCGCGAGCCAGTGAAGTACGTGTGGTTCCGTGCCGATGGCACCCTGCCGGATGAGCGCCAGCTGCACAAATACCTGCTCGGGTACGCCTCGGACTTCAACCTGCTAACCACCTCGATGCTGCCCCACGGTGTATCGGTGTTTCAGAAGTTTATGCAAGTGGCCAGCCTCGACCATTCGCTGTGGTTCCATGCCGATCTGCGTATGGATGATTGGTTGTTGTATGCCATGGACAGTCCTTGGTCGGGCAATGGCCGCGGTTTTGCCCGTGGCAGCATTTTTAATCGCAGTGGGCAGTTGGTGGCTTCAGTGGCACAGGAAGGGTTAACGCGGGTAAGAGAGGATTGGCGTTAACCATGGCCTGTGAGTGGGGGACGTTCAATTCCCCCGTTCGCCCTGATACTTAGAAAAAAATCGCTTTTCGAACTATTGCGTCCCCTCCAAAGTTCCTCGTTTAAAAATTAATTTGAAATTTAGGTTATCGCGATTCGCTATATAAATACGCGATGGCGAAACACTGTCGCAAGCAACTTGTCGTGGATAAATTCCCGATAAGACAACTGTTTATCTTATGTGGCTATTTGCCGTTATTTGCCCTCTAACGCCACAGAATTAGCCGCTTCGCTAATTTACTACTGGTCCCTTCACGCTGAATGTCTTGTAAGTCATTGGCTATATATTTCCATAACTATGGCTTACAAAATTAACCAGGCAGTTACAAGACAATGACTTGCGCCTTATGCGTGCTAGCGCACAAACCACGGGCCTGATAGTTGACGCCATAAAGTTGTTTTGAAACCGGCCGAATTTCTACTAAGTTGCAATCAAGCGCGAATACGCGACTAATTTCGTAGGAGTTACCTGAATGAAACGCCGCTTTCTGCTGCTCCCTGCTTTGCTGGTAGTTCCCTATTCCTTGACGGTTGAGGCGGCGGGCACAGTACAGGGTCAACTGGGCATCCAGATCATCATTGGCGCCGGCTGCACCGTGAATAACGGCACCAGCAACGCCACCACCAACAACTTCGGTAGCATCACTTTCGGCTCCTACCCAAGTCTGGCCAACAACATCGACGCGCAGTCAGTGGGCGCCTCTGCCGGTAGCTCGTTCGGCATCGAATGCGCCAACGCCACCAACTACAACGTGGCACTTAACTCCGGCTTGAACAGCACCGGCACGCAGCGGCGCATGGCCAGCGGCGGCAACTATGTGCTGTACAACCTCTATCAGGACGCGGCCCGCTCCACGCTTTGGGGAAACGGCACGAATGGCGGCACCGTATTGGCGGGAACGGGCAACGGCGCCAACCAAGACATCGTGGTCTACGGCCGCGTGCCTAACCAAACCACTCCAGCCACCGGCACTTACACCGACACCGTGCAGGTCACTATCACCTGGTAACACTCCCATTTAGCGCGCCATCGGTGGCGCGCTTGTCATCAAGAGGGCTTGGTCACCCACGCAACACGGATGTACCTCTCCACTGCCAGGAATAGCCATGCGCTGCCTTCGCGATACCCCATGGAAGTGGCTGCCGTTGAGCCTGCTCATTTGCAGCCCAACCGAGCTGTTTGCTGTAAGCAAGGCCGCGACCATTGGCTTGAGCGCAGAGGTACTGCCAGCGTGCAGCGCGGGCAGCACGGCACCGGCCACCCTTGGCCAATTTGGTACGTTGAATTTCGGTACGTATTTCTCCCTTAACGCGCTGGTGTCGGCCAGCAGCGCAGTGGGTAATGGCTCGCTGCGGGTGAACTGTCTGCTCAATACGCCCTACCGCGTACTGCTCAGCGCCGGTGGCAGCGGTAACGTGGCAGCGCGGCGGATGACTGGCCCGGCGGCAGCGCAGATCAATTACAACCTCTACACCTCCGCCGCCTATACCACGGTGTGGGACAACACCACCGGCGTCACCGCCACTGGCAGCGGCGCTGATCAATACCTGCAAGTGTTTGGCCGGGTGCCCAAGCAAGCTGCGCCCACCCCGGGCACCTACACCGACACCATCACCGTGACCGTGAGTTGGTAATGAACGGGCGGTTTTTCACACGACTGCTTCAGGGCTTGGCGCTGTGCCTGCTTAGCCTGTTTAGCCGCGCCGACACGGGCACTAACGAAATCCCCATCAACAAAGCTTTTCTGGTGAAAGCCGCCATCGTTAACGGCTGCATTCTGGGTTCTGGTGCCGCCGATGTGACCAGCTACGGCAGCATCAACTTTGGCCAGGTCAGCCTGTTGCCGAGCAATGTTGATGTCACCAGCAGCAACGGCGCCGGTTCCATCTTGCTTCAGTGCACCCCCGGCACCACGCTGACCATCGGCCTCAGTGCCGGCCTCAACACCAGCAACATTGCCGCCGGGCGCTTTCTGATCAAGGGCGCCGAAACCTTGCGTTACCAGCTTTACCAAGATTCCGGCACCACCATTTGGGGCAATGGCAGTAACGGCGGCACGGTGAAAAGCCTGACCTTTCCTGCCGGCAGCGCCACGGTGGCCTATCCGGTTTTCGCGCGGTTGTTTGCGGTTACGCCAATGCCTTCAGCAGGCATTTACAGCGATACGGTGACGGTGACCGTTACCTACTGAGCCGTATCAGCGGCCTATAAATTGAGTAAAGGAGCTACCTATGCGTGCCCGGCGCCATTACCGGATTCTGCTCACTCTGGCCTTGCTGTTATCTGTTAACAGCGGGCTGCTTCAGGCCGCCAGTTCGGTGTTGATCTGGCCGATAAATCCGCAGATTGAAAGTGCGCAAAAAGCAGCAGCGTTGTGGTTGGAGAATCGCGGGCAAGCGCCCATCAGTTTGCAGGTGCGGGTGCTGGCCTGGGGGCAGAGTAATTACAGCGACCAACTCAGCGCCCAGCGCGCGGTGGTGGCCAGCCCGCCTGCGGTCACCATCGAGCCGGGCAAGCGGCAGATGATTCGCCTGATGAAAATGCAGGCCGCACCTGCGGCGACGGAGCAGACGTTTCGCGTGTTGGTGGATGAGTTACTGCCGCCAGATGCCAAGACCGATGCGGCCTTGGGGGTGAAGTTTCAAATGCGCTATTCGGTGCCGTTGTTTGTCTTTGGCGATGGCGTGGCGTTGGCCAGTGCGGCGAGCAAACCTGAACCGGGCATCCAATTGCTGCAGCCAGACCTGCGCTTTCAAGTGCAGAGCGAAGGCGGTAAGCGCTACCTGCTGCTCAACAATCAAGGCCCGGCTCATGCCCGTTTGGCGGCAGTGGCGGTAAACCAGGGCGGCAAGAAAACCGTGATTGCCGAAGGCTTGCTCGGCTATGTATTGCCCGGTGCGCGAATGCGCTGGGAATTGCCGGCGACGGTGCCTGGCGAAACGTTTGCTCTGGAGGCGCGAATAAATGAGCTGGCGGATGTCCAGCCCATTTCCCCGCACTGACGCCTGAGACGGTCTCGTGCGCCGCGTCAGGGATGAGCAAGCGCAATCGCTACCCAGGCGATGCGGCGGATTCTCTCACCTGACATTTACCTTGCTGGCGGTGTTGCTGCCTGACGCCGGCTCAAGGCTGATGGCCGCCGAACAGGACAAACCTATGCCTTGGCCGCTGCGTGATGCCTTGGCGGCAGCGCCGGTAGCTGCTCAGCCACCCGCTGCGGCGGCTGTTGCCGACGCCGACAGCGCGCCGCGCAAGCCGATGCCGGGGCCAGTACGTGATGCCTTGGCCGGCGGGCAGATGGCCGCACCGGCATCTGCGCCAACGCTACCATCCACCGTTGCCCCGGGGCCGATTGTGGTCGCGCCAACAGCCGCTGCACCCGTAGCGCCGGCACCGCCTGAAGTGGCGCAGCCAGCGCCAGACGCCACGGCGGCTACGACGCCAGCGGGGCAGTATTCCCTGTATCTGGAGTTAGTCGTCAATGAGCTACCGAGTGATCGTGTGGTGCAGGTGAACGTGCAAGGCGAGCGCTATTTTGTCGACAGCCAAGACCTGCGTGCTGTCGGCGTGCGCCTGCCCGAGGGCAGCAGCGGTGAGCTAGCGTTGGATACCATCGCCGGTCTGCAATTTAGCTACGACCAGGAGTTGCAGCGCCTGAAACTGCTGTTGCCCAGCGACTGGCTGCCGGAGCAGCAGGTCGGCGCCCGCTCGATCACCGCCAACGTG
>NZ_JBBNAH010000221.1:0-4328 GCF_037994325.1 Pseudomonas sp. | reverse complement strand
GCTGAGCCATGATTACTACTACCTGTCGTTACAACTACTTGGGGCGAATGCGGGCATAGGCGATAGGCCAGCATTATGGGCAAAGTTGCGTGTGTTGTCGGCTGCGTATTTTAGGTGTGTTGATTCGGCTGTAGCTAAGCGCATTTCCAGGCCGCCATCCCAGACTTGAATTGGCAAAATTACACGCCAGTAATTCTGCGCGGCGCGCCGATCCGGGACACTTTGCGCTTAAGCCGTTACAGATTTTTAATGGGGGGCGTGAAGCGGGTTGTCGAGTTGCAAGGGCGTCTATTTTGATCAGGCTGCTGGAAAATGGATAGGCAACAATGACTGGCTGATTGTTAGGTCTGTTTAGGTGCTGTGTGAAACCGTTTAGCGTTTCTTAATAAGCATTAATGCGCTGTTTTCTCGGGTCGGTTATGGGTGTGTGAAACCCCCTACGCGTTACATCTCTATTTCGGATAGATATAGCGAGCGTAATACTTCACCGTGCGCGACCACTTATTTGGGATGCGACGGTTTTCTTGTGAGAAATACTATAACGCTGAAAAAGACGACACTTGCGCTGGTCCTACAGTCCGTTATTTACGGGGTCGCTCATGCAGGAACGGTGCGTGATGATATTGACTACAACATCTACCGCAATTTTGCCGAAAATCGCGGGCAGTTTAAGCCCGGTGCTACCGATATTCCGATCTACCTTAAAAATGGCGTGCTGCTCGGCACCTTGAATGCGGCGCCAATGCCCGACTGGTCTGGCCTTATCACCCTGGGCTTTGCCCAACTTATCAGCCCGCAATATATAGCTAGCGCCAACCATAACAAGGGCTTTCGTGCCGTGCAGTTTGGCTACAGTAATGCTGCTGGCGAAGTTTTGGATAATCGTGAATATAATTATAAAAAGGTAGCGCACAACTTTCGCATGCAAGTCGATGAATACGGTAATGAATATAATGGTGATTTTATAACACCGCGACTTAATAAGTTGGTGACTGAGGCTATACCGGTTGGCATGACCGCACTGCCATGGAGCACGTTTGAAGATAAAAGCCGCTTTCCTGTGTTTTATCGAGCCGGGGCCGGTACACAGAATATGCAATCGGCAGATGGCACTAAAACCAATCTGGCCGGTGCCTACGAGTGGCGAACCGGCGGCACTATCAACGACGGAACAACGTATGAGAAAAATACGTTTCTCGGCGTCGGCACTAATAAAAATTTATTCACCGATAAACATCTGCCGTTGCCCATTTATGCCGAAGGCGGCGACAGCGGCTCACCACTTCTGGGTTGGGACACGGTGGAAAACAAATGGGTGTTTGTCGGCGAGTTGTACGGCTCAAGTGTCAGCCATACGTTCTGGCATCAAGGTACGTACGAGTTTTATCAGCAACTGATCGCCAGCAATACCGATCCTGACGTCACTAACGCCGATAGCCGTGCGGATATTCAATGGAACGCGGCGACACTGGACCAAGGTGCCCAATCTTGGGCATGGCACGGCGCGGACACCACTGTTGCTGATGCCGATTATGTCTTGCCGGGTCTTTCGGCCTTGAACGCCGGCAAAGACCTTACGTTCAATGGCGTTGGCGGCACGCTGGTGCTTAACCAGGATGTCGACATGGGCGCCGGCGTGTTGACCTTCAATAACAACTACACCGTTAAAGCGGCGACCGCGCAGACGTGGGTGGGCGGCGGGTTGATTGTTAACGGCGGCCACGAGGTGCTGTGGCAAACCAACGGTTTGGCCGACGACAGCCTGCATAAACTGGGCGCCGGTACCTTGCATATCAACGGTAGCGGTATCAACTTAGGTGAGCTGAGCGTAGGCGAGGGCACCGTGCTGCTCGACCAGCAGGCTGACGCAGCTGGCAAGGTACAAGCGTTTCAGGCGGTGGATATTGTCAGCGGCCGCGCAACCTTGGTGTTGGCCGACAGCCAGCAAGTTAATCCGGACAGTATTTACTTCGGCTTTCGTGGTGGCCGGCTGGATGTAAACGGCAATGCCATCAGCTTTAACCATATCCATAACGTCGACAACGGCGCCCAACTGGTTAACCACAACCTCACTGCGGCCAGCACCGTTACGCTTACTGGCGCGAATGCGCTGGACGTTACCCTGACGGCTGACGGTACTGCGCGTAAACAGGCGGTTAAGTACGACTTCTTCAAAGGCAAGTTGGGCGAGGACGACGCGAGCCTGAGTAACGGCCGGCTCAGTTTTACCTTTGCGCCGGCAACGGGTGATCGCTTATTGGAGCTGTCCGGCGGCAGCAACCTGAATGGCGATATCAGCGTGAGCGGCGGCACCCTGCTGCTTTCTGGATACGCTGACCTGAACGCGGACAATTCGTTGTATGCCTGGCAGCAAAAGCGTTATCTGCTCGAGAACGTCAACGTCGGATCAAACGCGACCTTTAAGTTGGGCAACCACGCCAACCTTGTCGGTTCAATCCATGCTGCGGCCGGCAGCCTAGTTACCTTGGGCACTGTTACCACGGCCGATACCAGCGACCTGCGTGCGTACACGTCCGAATGCCTGGTGGCCGATAAAGTGACCTGTACCTACGGCAGTGCCCAGCGGGGCGATATCAGTACGTTTATGGCGGGTGACGTGGCCTTGGACGATGACAGCCAACTGCTGATTGGCCGCGCCCAACTCGCTGGCGGCATTCACGGCAGTAACAGCTCACAGGTTGAATTGACCTCGCAGGCGCAGTGGCAACTGCAGCAAAACTCCACCGTGGGACGCCTTACCCTGCAACCCGGTGCGCAACTGGCCTTCGCCAGTGCCGACCAACAGTTTAAAAGCCTGACCATTAACGATGCGCTTAAGGCCGAGGGCACAGTGGCCTTGCGCACGAATCTCTATGACGGTACGGCGGATCGTATTACCGCCAACAGCAAGGTAAGCGGAGATTTGCTGCTTGCCATAACCGATATCAGCACACCTCAGCTAACCACGGTCAAACCAGTGGCGTATTTGCCGCTATTGGCTATGGCCATTCCTGACCAGCCGGGTTTTAACGTCCGTTTGAGCAATGGTTTTATGGATGTCGGCAACTACCGTTATCTGCTGCAAAACCCAACGGCAGGCAGCCCAAGCTGGGGCCTCTACAACGCCTTGTTGGCAGCACAACCGACGGAGCAGCAGCATTGGACCAGCCGTTCGGCCAACGCCATTCTCTCGGACAACGACACCCACTTTGAAAGCTTGATCAACGACCAAGCGCAGTTGCAGGGCTATCTTGATCGCCTCACCCCAGCTAACAGCGGCCTTTGGCTGGACTCGAAAACCACTTCCAACCGTTTCGCCAGCGAGGGCGTTCGGCCACGAAGTCAGCAGTTCACGCTTCAGCGTGTTGGGGGTGACAGGATCGTTACCCTGGGTGATTCCTCATTGCTGCTCGGCGTTGCGTTGGCGCAAAGCAGCGCCGAGGGCAAGTTTGATCAAGGTGCCTCGAACAAAGCCAGCGCTGCTACCGCTTCGCTGTACGGCAAATGGTGGTTGCCAAGCCGCGTATTTGTAACCGGCTCGTTGGGCTACAACCACTACAGCAACGAGTTGGACGTGCTGGGCAAAACCGATATCGACCGGCGCGCCTGGATCAGTTCGCTGGGCTTGGGCTATTCGCTGGACGTAGGCGGATTTACCGCGCAACCCTCGGTGACCGCCGCGCTTATTTACACCCCTGGCATTAGCTACCGGGTCGATGGCAGTACGGTTGAGCCAACCAGCCGCATGGCGCAGCAGTACCGGGCTGGCCTGAAACTCAGTAAGTCATTTGTGCTGGCGGACACGCCTCTGACGCCCTGGCTGGATCTTGGCTACAGCCATACCCACCGTGATGCTGCGCAGGTCGCCATCGGCAATGGCAGCTTTGAATCGTTTGGCCGAGAGGAAAGTGCGCAGGTGTCTGCGGGTATCACCGTTGGCTTGGGCCAGTCCGTGGAAGTCACCGCTTACGGTGGTTATGCCCAAGGCAGTTTTGTCGACGCCCAAGGCAATGCGGGGCTCGCGCTTAAGTGGTTGTTCTAAGTAGTAAGTACCTAAAAATCCCTTGAATGCGCGCAACACACCCTACGTAACGCTAGTTTTTTTGGGGCTGTGCTGCGCACCAGGGCCATCCGATATTCACGGCTCGATTGCGTCCAACCTCACCAACTGCAACGGTTCAGCAAGCAGGTCGTCCATGCGCTTGGCGAAGGCCTGAAAGTGCGGCAGGGCGATATGGGCGTCCAACGCCGCCTGGCCTTTCCAGGATTCGCGCACATAAAAAACATCGGGGGTTTCTTGCAGCTGGAACAGCGCGTAATCAAGGCAA
>NZ_JBBNAH010000220.1:0-6224 GCF_037994325.1 Pseudomonas sp. | reverse complement strand
CAGCACACCCTACGAGATTTGCGTCTGGGCGAAGGCCTGTAACTCGGGATAAAACCCATGGAAGTCCTGCGTCAGCGGCTCGTATAGCTCACGTAATTCCGCCATCGCCCCATCCAGCATCTGCGGCCGTGACAAGCGCCGGCTCATGCCCATCAGCACCTGCTGCAACACAGCAAACTCCTGATAACTGCCCAACCAATCCTGAGCTGCCATACGCGGTGCGATATAGGCCAAACGCTCGGGCAACGCCGGCTCGTTGTCGAGTACGCGGTACACCCGCGCGGTGAATTGGTTTAACGGCACGTCGGCATACGCGTGCCAATGCCGCGCCAGGCAATGGTCGAAAAACAAGTCCAACAAAATGCCGGCCGTGCGCCGCCGTGCTTGGGGAAAACGCGCCTTGGCTTGCAGCACCAATGGATGGCTATCGGTATAGGCATCAATGCGTCGGTGCACGGCAATGGCGTGTTCGATATCGGCGGGAAAACGCCCGGCCAGCGGGCCTTTGACGAAATCGCCGTACAGGCTGCCGAGCAGTTGTGCGGGCGCGTCGCCGCCCAAGTGGAGGTGTGCGAGGTAGTTCATGGGCCGAGTGTAGGGCCTGCCTGCGGATAATTCCTACCTTCGTGGATCACTCGTGCTGATGACCACTATCGGCACTATCGATCTGTATATCGGAAGTTACCGATATAAAGTTCGCCGCAAGCCGATAGACACCGGCGCAATCGTAAACAACCGGTCACCCACACCGAGCCCACTATGCCAATCGACCTTGACGAAATCTTCAAAGCCCTCGCCCACCCGGTGCGCCGCGAGATGCTGGTGTGGTTGAAAGAGCCGCAGCGCTATTTCACCGAGCAAGACCACCCGTTCGAGATTGGCGTATGCGCCGGCAAGTTCGACCACAAGACCGGGCTGTCGCAGTCCACCGTTTCCGGCCACTTGGCCAGTCTGCAACGTGCAGGGCTGGTAACCAGCCGCAAGGTCGGCCAGTGGAACTTCTTCAAACGTAACGAAGAAGTGATCCAGGCCTTTATCAGCCATTTGGGCAACGCGCTGTAAGCGCCGTAACCACCACCCTTTTCTGGAGCAAACCAATGCCCCTCGCCTTAATCGTTCTGGCGCTATCGGCCTTTGCCATCGGCACCACAGAGTTTGTAATCATGGGCCTGCTGCCGGATGTGGCCGCCGACCTGGGCGTGTCGATTCCCGGCGCTGGCTGGCTGGTTACCGGCTACGCCTTGGGCGTGGCCATCGGCGCGCCGTTTATGGCGATGGTCACCGCCAGCTGGCCACGCAAAGCCGCGCTGTTGGCGCTGATGAGCATCTTTATTGCCGGCAACCTGTTCTGCGCCCTGGCCGCTGACTACAACATGTTGATGGTGGCGCGGGTGATTACCGCCCTCTGCCACGGCGCGTTTTTTGGTATCGGCTCGGTGGTTGCCGCCAGCCTGGTGCCGGCCAACCGCCGCGCCTCGGCAGTAGCCCTGATGTTTACCGGCCTGACCCTGGCCAACGTGCTCGGCGTGCCGTTGGGCACTGCACTCGGTCAAGCCGCAGGCTGGCGTTCAACCTTCTGGGCGGTGACCGTGATCGGCGTATTGGCGCTGATCGGCCTGTGGCGTGCCTTGCCTAATCAGCAAGACCAAGAGAAAGCCGACCTGCGCACTGAACTGCGGGCCATGCGCGGCGCCGGTGTGTGGCTGGCATTGAGCACCACGGTGTTTTTCTCCGCCTCGGTATTTGCCCTATTCACCTATATCGCCCCGATGCTCGGCGACGTAACCGGCGTATCGCCCACTGGCGTGACCTGGACGCTGCTGCTGATCGGCCTGGGTCTGACCATCGGCAATATTCTCGGCGGCAAGCTCGCCGACTGGCGCCTGGGCACCACCCTGACCGGCGTATTTATCGCCCTGGCGATACTGGCCAGCGTGTTCAGCTTTACCGCCGAGGCGCTGGTGCCCGCGGAAATCACCCTGTTCCTCTGGGCCATGGCCGCCTTCGCCGCCGTGCCCGCCTTGCAGATCAACGTGATGGCCTTTGGTAAAGATGCGCCGAACCTGATCTCCACCCTGAACATCGGCGCCTTCAACCTCGGTAACGCCCTGGGCGCCTGGGTTGGCGGCGCGGTGATCAGCCGTGGCATGGGCCTCACCGATGTGCCGTTGGCCGCGGCGGCCCTGGCCGTTATCGCGCTGATCGCCACCCAACTGACCAGCAATGCCCGTAACCAACTGCAACCGGTGCTCGAGTGAGCAACGGATATTCGAACCTAACCGTACCCCGTATTGACTGAACACCACTGACTAACTGATTCCGGAGGCTGTAACCATGGCAACACTTTTCGACCCTATTACCATCGGCGATGTGCAACTGAAAAACCGCATCATCATGGCCCCGCTGACCCGCTGCCGCGCCGATGAAGGCCGCGTACCCAACGCCATGATGGCTGAGTACTACGCCCAACGTTCTTCCGCTGGCCTGATCCTCAGCGAAGCCACCTCGGTGACGCCAATGGGCGTGGGCTACCCCAACACCCCAGGCATCTGGTCTGACGCGCAAGTGCGTGGCTGGAGCAATATCACCAAGGCCGTACACGCCAACGGCGGCAAGATTTTCCTGCAACTGTGGCACGTAGGCCGCGTTTCCGACCCGAGCTATTTGGACGGCGAACTGCCGGTAGCGCCAAGCGCCATCGCACCAAAAGGCCACGTTAGCCTGGTGCGTCCGCTGAAAGACTTCGTCACCCCACGTGCGCTGGAAACCGAAGAGATCGCCGACATTGTCGAGGCCTACCGCAACGGCGCCGAAAACGCCAAAGCCGCCGGTTTTGACGGCGTGGAAATCCACGGCGCCAACGGTTACCTGCTCGACCAATTCCTGCAAGACAGCACCAACAAACGCACCGACCAATACGGCGGCTCGATTGAAAACCGCGCGCGCCTGATGCTGGAAGTGACCGATGCCGTGCTTAGCGTGTGGGAACCGGGTCGTGTCGGCGTGCACCTGGCACCGCGTGCCGATAGCCATGACATGGGCGACTCCGACCGCTCGGCGACCTTTGGTTACGTTGCACGTGAACTGGGCAAACGCGGCATCGCCTTTATCTTCACCCGTGAAAAACTGGCCGACGACAGCATCAGCGCTGAACTGAAAGCCGCCTTTGGTGGCGCGTTTATCGCCAACGAGAAATTCACCAAAAACAGCGCCAACGCCTTGCTGGCCAGCGGCGGCGCCGATGCGATTGCCTTTGGTGTGCCGTTTATTGCCAACCCGGATCTGCCGGCGCGTCTTGAGCAAGATGCACCGCTGAATGAACCGCATCCGGAAACGTTCTACGGCAGCGGGCCGGTGGGTTACATCGACTACCCGCGTCTGTAAGAGTCAGTAGCGGTACAACAACGCCCGGTGCACAACGCAGTGCACCGGGCGTTTTCGCATGGGCGAATCAAGAGCAAAGGCCCCTCTCCCCAACCCTCTCCCGCAAGCGGGCGAGGGAGCTGACCGAGGTGGACTGGCGAACGGAGATTAGTTCCCCTCTCCCGCTAGGGCGGCCGGCTAGGCGAGAGGGGCTAGGCCATACGCCTATCCGCGCTAAATCCCAGATAAGCCCCTTCGTTCCCCCTCTATCAGCATTCGCCCAAGGCACCCCGCCTGGATATTGCTAGAATGCCTCCCCTCACTCTGTACCCCGCCGCTGGAGCCGTTTCATGACTGCTGTTTCGTCCTCGCTGTCGCCCACGTTGCAATTGGCTTGCGACCTGATCCGCCGCCCTTCGGTTACGCCGGTGGATGCCGATTGCCAAGCCGTGATGATCGAACGCCTGCGCGTGCTGGGTTTTGCCATTGAGCCGATGCGTATCGAGGATGTGGATAACTTCTGGGCCACCCATGGCGGCGAAGGCCCGGTGTTGTGTTTTGCCGGGCATACCGACGTGGTGCCGACCGGCCCGTTGCAGGCGTGGCAGCATGCGCCGTTCGATGCCAAGGTCGATGAAGACGGCATGCTCTGCGGCCGTGGCGCGGCGGATATGAAGGGCAGCCTGGCCTCGATGATTATTGCCGTGGAGCGCTTTGTCGCAGACCACCCGAACCATAAAGGCCGCATCGCCTTTCTGATTACCAGCGATGAAGAAGGCCCGGCGCACCATGGCACCAAAGCGGTGGTGGAGCGTTTGGCCGCGCGTAACGAGCGCCTGGATTGGTGCATTGTGGGTGAGCCGTCGAGCACCAGCCTGGTGGGTGATGTGGTCAAGAATGGCCGCCGCGGTTCCCTCGGCGCCAAGCTGACGGTGCGCGGCGTGCAGGGCCATGTGGCCTATCCGCATCTGGCGAAAAATCCGATCCACCTCGCTGCGCCAGCGCTGAGCGAATTGGCCGCCGAGCATTGGGATGACGGCAATAGCTTCTTCCCGCCAACCAGTTTCCAGATTTCCAACCTCAACGCCGGCACCGGCGCCACCAATGTGATTCCGGGTGATTTGGAGGCGGTGTTTAACTTCCGTTTCTCCACTGAATCCACCGTGGAAGGTTTGCAGCAACGGGTCGCCACCATCCTTGATAAACATGGCCTGGACTGGCATGTGGAGTGGGCGCTGTCGGGCCTGCCGTTCCTTACCGAACCCGGTGCATTGCTTGATGCCGTTGCCGCAGGCATCAAGTCGGTTACTGGCCGCGAGACCAAACCATCCACCAGCGGCGGTACCTCCGACGGGCGCTTTATCGCCACCCTCGGTACCCAGGTGGTTGAGCTGGGCCCGGTGAATGCCACCATCCACCAGATCAACGAGCGGGTACTGGCCAGCGATCTCGATACCCTCACCGAGATCTACTACCAAACCCTCGTCAACCTGCTCGCCTGATGCTCGCCTGCCCACTCTGTGCAGCGCCGCTGCACGCGGTCGACAACGGTGTCGCCTGCCCCGCCAATCACCGCTTCGACCGCGCTCGCCAGGGCTACCTGAACCTGCTGCCGGTGCAGCATAAAAACAGCCGCGACCCTGGCGACAACCAGGCGATGGTCGAGGCACGGCGGCGCTTTCTTGAGGGCGGCCACTACGCCCCGGTGGCTAAACGCCTGGCCGAGTTGCTTGCCGAACGGGCGCCGGCTACCTGGCTGGATATTGGCTGCGGTGAAGGCTACTACACCGCGCAGGTGGCCGATGGGTTGCCGACTACCGATGGCTACGCGCTGGATATCTCCCGCGAGGCGGTAAAGCGCGCGTGCAAGCGCAAGCCACAGCTGACCTGGCTGGTGGCGAGCATGGCGCGTATTCCCTTGGCCGATGCCAGTTGTCAGGCGCTACTCAGCGTATTCAGCCCGCTCGACTGGCAAGAAGCCAAACGGGTACTCGCCCCTGGCGGCGGCTTGATGCGCATTGGCCCAACGAATGAACACCTGATGGAGCTGCGCGAAAAACTCTATGACCAGGTGCGCGACTACAGCGACGACAAACACCTGGCCCTGGTGCCCGACGGCATGCGTCACGCCTACAGCGAAGAACTGCGCTTTACCCTTAGCGTCGACAGCGAACAGGCCCGCGCCGACCTGCTGGCCATGACACCCCACGGTTGGCGCGCCAGCGCCGAACGGCGTGAAGCGGTGATCGCGGCGCCCTTAGAGGTAACGGTGTCCATGCGCTACGATTGGTTTCAGCTAGAAAGCCAGGCCTAAGCCGCTTCCCCGAATTCAGAGAGCAATCCATGCGCCAACCCGATATCGAAATCTACCTAAAAGACGCCGACCACAACGCCATTACCGAATGGCTGAGTGCGGCCCTGGGCCCGGTGTCCGCCTGGCGCCAGCAAGGGCAAACATTCAAATGCTCCGTTAGCACAACTGAGGGCGCGATTCCCGTCACCTGGCTGCCCAAAGCCGTGGGCAAATGGCACAGCCTGTTTTTGGAAAGCGACATCACCCCCTGGGACAACGACCTCGCCTGCGCCCGCGCCGCCTTTGCTGCGCTAAACGTAGAAGTACGCTGCGCCCCGGGTGGCTGGAGCGAAGAAGAAGCCGAAGAACAGGCCGACCGCTGGATACGCATCAGCAGCGACGGCGAAGAAGAAATCACCTGGCATACCAGCTAAGTACGCAGCGTCGCCTTTGACCTTGTAGGGTGTGCTGCGCGCACCAGTCAGTCTTGCGACTTGGGCAATGGTGCGCACAGCACACCCTACGGAATGCGCGCGCTCTAGTGGCGTTTGTGTACGCCGGGCACATG
>NZ_JBBNAH010000219.1:0-2701 GCF_037994325.1 Pseudomonas sp. | reverse complement strand
GCTGCGCAACGTGCGCCTGACCCACGCCTGGGGCGGCAACCTGGGCATGGCGCGGCACTTCCACCCGCACATGCTGCGCGACCGCAAGAACGGCATTGCCCTGTCCGGCGGCTACGGCGGCGAAGGGGTGGGGGCGAGCAACCTCGGAGGGCGCACCCTGGCCGACCTGATCCTCGGCCAGGACAGCGAGCTGACCCGCCAACCCTGGGTGATGAGCGATAGCCACCTACGCCAGCTCAGTGGCTGGGAGCCGGAGCCCTGCCGCTGGCTGGGCTACAACGCCATCATCCGTAGCTTTGTGCACGAAGACAAAGTGCTCGCCGACCCCAGCAGCGCGCCCTGGCGGCGACGGTTTGCCAGTGGCTTGGCAGGGTTTATGGAAAGTTTTATGAAGTAAAGACTCAACGGCTCTTTGCCCTTCGCCCGCAAGTGGGAGAGGGGTCGGGGGAGAGGGTTGGTCGCGGCGAAAATATATGCCCGGCACAACACCGCTCCCTCACCCTAACCCTCTCCGACAAGTGGGAGAGGGGACTGAATTTTCTTCAATTGAGTAACCGAGCAATCCCATGAATATCACCCACTTCAAAAACACCCCCAACGCCGTTCTGGAAGAGTCCTTCCCCGTCGCTGTGCCCTTGAGCGAAGTCGTGGCCGTAGCTTCGACCACCAGCGTCGAGCGCACTGATGGCGTGGAAACCGGCATCTGGGAATGCACCCCTGGCGTCTGGCGTCGGCAGATTGTGCAGCAGGAGTTCTGCCACATCATCGCCGGCCATTGCACCTTTACCCCCGACGGCGGCGAGCCGATGGAGATCAAAGCCGGCGATGCGCTGATGATGCCGGAGAACACCGTAGGCATTTGGGACATCAAGGAGACGGTGCGTAAAACCTACGTGCTGATTTTCAAGTAAGGCTTTCGGGGCTGCGGCCCTTACATCCTCGTACCCGCGTCACACCTAAAAACAAAAAGCACAGAGACATCGCCATGCTCAAATTTATCGCCCCGCTCATGCTGGTGGCTTCGGTCAGCCAGGCTGCCGACACCGTGAAGATCTACAACTGGTCCGACTACATCGCGCCAGACACCTTGAAGAACTTCCAGGCCGCCAGCGGCATTGCCCCGATCTACGACGTTTACGACAGCAACGAAACCCTCGACGGCAAGTTGATGACCGGCAAATCCGGTTACGACGTGGTGTTTCCCTCCAACCACTTTATGGCACGGCAGATTCAGGGCGGGGCGTTAAAGAAGTTGGATAAGAGCCAGTTGCCAAACTGGAACAACCTTAACCCGGTGCTGCTCAAGGCCCTGGAAACCAACGACCCCGGCAATGAACATGGCTTCCCGTATCTGTGGGGCAGCACCGGCATTGGCTATAACGTGGCCAAGGTTAAAGCGGTGCTGGGGGACGTGCCGTTGGATTCCTGGGACCTGATCCTCAAGCCGGAAAATATGAAAAAGCTCAGCCAATGCGGCGTGGCGATTCTGGATAACGGTCCGGAAGTATTGCCCATTACCCTGCATTACCTCGGCTTGCCCCATCACAGCAAAGACCCGGCCGACTACAAAAAGGCTGAAGCCACGCTGATGCAAATCCGCCCCTATGTGCGCTATTTCCATTCCTCCAAATACGTCACCGATCTGGCCAATGGCGAGATCTGCGTAGCGGTGGGTTTTTCCGGCGACATCATGCAAGCCGCTAACCGCGCCAGAGAGGCCAACAATGGCGTAGACATCGGCTACGTGATTCCTAAAGAAGGCGCGCCGATGTGGTTTGACATGGTCTCCATGCCCGCCGACGCCCCGGACGAAAAAGCCGCCTACGCCTTTATGAACTACCTGCTCGAGCCCAAGGTAATGGCGCAAATCAGCGACTACGTGCGCTACGCCAACGGCAATGAAAAAGCCGACGGCTTGGTGGGTGCAGACCTCAAGAGCGATACCAAGGTCTACCCCAGCGCGGAAACGATGAAGACCCTGTTTGCCCTGGAAGCCATGCCGCTGGCCACCGACCGCATTCGCACGCGGCTGTGGAACAAGGTCAAATCGGGTAACTGATTTCGCCAGCTAAAAGAACGGCGCCCCTCCTACGAGCGGCGCCGTTTTTTATTGCCTCGGGTTTGTTCTGCGCCGCGCGGCGCAATCCATTACCCTGCGCGGCGAACAATCAAACCGAGGCCAGCCATGGCGCAACAACTGGGCATTAAGTGGGTAGCGTTTGTTGTGCTTTGCGCGGCGCCGCTGTTGGGTTCGTTGCAACTGCTGTTAACCCATCAGTGGCTTTGGGCCGTGCTGCTTTACCCAGTGCTCAGCCTGCTAACGCTGATGTTTTATCGCCACGATAAGCAGCGGGCGATGGTGGGAGGACCGCGTACGCCGGAGAAAACCTTGCACTTGCTTGAATTGCTCGGTGGTTGGCCGGGGGCGTTGGTGGCTCAGCAGGTGTACCGGCATAAAACCCGCAAGGTTGAATACCAACTGGTGTTCTGGCTGATCGTGCTGGCGCATCAACTGCTGTGGCTGGATTGGCTGCTGCTTAACGGGCAGTACGTTGGCCGGGTTATTCAGCTACTGGTGCCGATGTAACCGTAGGTTGGGCTTCGCCGCAGGCGAAGCCCAACAAAACTGAGCGAGCAACCGCGCTCACCCTCACGAATTCGCGGCACTAGCCCCGGCCAACTCATACTGCCGCTCAGCGCT
>NZ_JBBNAH010000218.1:0-1955 GCF_037994325.1 Pseudomonas sp. | reverse complement strand
CCATTGTCGCCAACCGCACGGAAAAAGTCGGCAGCGACGAAACCATCAGCATTGGCGCTAACCGCACGGAAAAAGTCGGCAGCGATGAAACCATCAGCATTGGTGCCAACCGCAAAGAAGACGTCGGCAGTAATGAAGACATCAGTATCGGCAGTAACCAGACCACCAAAATTGGCAAAGACGAAAGCCGCAGCATCGGCCAGAGCCGCAGCACCGACGTCGGCAAAGACAACAGCCTGACCGTGGGCAAGCACTACACCCTGGACGCTGGTGACTCCATTACCCTGAGCACGGGCGCGGCGAGCATCAGCATGAAAAAAGACGGCACCATCGTTATCAGCGGTAAAAACATCACCATCGACGGCTCTGGCGCCATCAACGTCAAGGCCAGCAAAAACGTGGTGGTCAAAGGCTCGAAAATTTTGCAGAACTAAGCCCAGGCTTAGAACGGAGAAGCGCATGACAGTCCAGCATTTCACCCCGGCGTCTGCCGCCGCCACCCGTTTGGATGGCGTGGTGATTGGCATCTTGCTTGATGTGCCACAGGCCGCCTCGCCCGTGGTGGCATTCCCCGGCTGCCCGAGCGAAACCGGCATCGCCGCGACCACCACCACACAGCTGACTCGCGACGATATCGGCACCCAAGTGGCGCTGATGTTTGTTGGCGGCGACCCTAGCCAGCCACTGGTGATCGGCCGTATCCAACGCCTGCCGCAAACTGCCCAACCGGCAGCTGTGGCCCATATCGATGGCGAACGCCTGGAGTTTTCCGCCGAGAAGGAAATTGTCCTGCGCTGCGGCAAAGCCAGCATTACCCTGACCCGCGAGGGCAAAGTGATTGTGCGCGGCACCTACTTGAGCAGCCGCTCCACGGGCGTGAACCGCATTAAAGGCGGTTCGGTGCAGATCAACTAAAAGAGCCCGTCATGGAACTGCTTAACGCGACCGGCCTGGTCGCCGCCTACACCCAAGGCCTGGCCCCGGACGGACGTGAGTCGCTGGTGGTGGTTGCCAAGGGCACTTTTGATTTACCGCTGGATGGCCGCGAAGCCACGCTGGCGGCTGTACAACGCCCGTTGCTAATGGCCGACGAATACGCCGGCGAGCCCGGCCTGAGCGCACCGCTGCGGGAAATGGACTTTGCCCCGATCAAACCGTTTTGCGATGTGTTGGTCACCGGCAAGGCTTACGCACCAGAGGGCAGGGCGGTTACTCAACTGACCGCGGGCATTCGCGTCGGCCGCGTGAGTAAAGCCTTCACCGTCTACGGCAACCGCCAATGGCAACCCGGCCTGATCGGCGCCGGCGCTGGCGTGGCGCAAGCGTTCACTGAGCAAGACATCGGCTATAGCCATGCCTTTGGCGGCAGCGTACCGGTGGCCAATAACCCCGAACTCAACGACGGCTACCCGGCCAACACCTGTGGTCGCGGCTGGTTTCCGAAAAGCAGCGGCACTGCCGATATCGTCGGCATGCCCATGCCCAACACCGAAATGCTTGGCCAGCCGGTAGACAACCCCCACGGCGACTTCACCCCCATGGCCCTCGGCCCGATAGGCCGCAGCTGGCCGCCACGCATCGGTTTTGCCGGCACCTACGACGACGCCTGGCTGGCCGACTGCTTTCCGTTTTTGCCAGCGGACTTCGACAACCGCTACTACCAGGCCGCGCCGCTGGACCAACAAACCGAGCACCTCAAAGGTGGCGAGGATGTGCTGCTGCTGTGCCTGACCCGGCAAGAGCGGGCCGGGTTCAAGGTGCCAAGCATGCAGGTGCCGGTAACGTTTTTTCTGAAAAAAGGCGGGCACGAGACGGTGCAGGCGGTGATTGATACGTTGGTGATTGATACCGATGCCGGCACGGTGGAAGTGACGTGGCGGGCGAGCCGTGCGCTAAAGAAAACGATGTTTGAAGTGGAGCGCGTGCTGGTAGGCAAAAAGTCCACGGCCTGGTGG
>NZ_JBBNAH010000217.1:0-1573 GCF_037994325.1 Pseudomonas sp. | reverse complement strand
CAGCACACCCTACGAGCAATAAAAAGGGCCGCATCGCTGCGGCCCTTTTTTGTCACTTGCCGATCTGAATCTTCGGCGCCCACTTCAGCCAATCATCATTGGCCTCTTCGTTCAGCACAAAGGTCTGCCCCGGCTTTACTGGCGTGCCGATCTGCTCACCCTCCGGCGTCGCGAAGGCGATGCCGCCTTGCAGCAGCGACTCCACCGACTCCGTACGCACCTTAGCGCCCTTAAACAGGCCCCAATCCACCGAGAAGCCACTAACGCTCCAGAATCGGCTGCCGGTGCGCACCAGAGCGGCGTAGCGCGGTTCGATCAGCACGCGGATCAGCACGCGGTCCGCTGTGGAGCCCAGTTCAATGCCGGTCACCTTGCCCACCTGCACTTCGCGGTAAGTAACCGGTACATCGACTTTGATCGAACCACGGCGTGGCGCACTCAGGATCAGGCTCAGGCCGTTCTCCTGGGTGACGATGGTCGGCGGTTGGTCCAGGGCAACAAACTGGGTTTGCGGTGTGGTGGCTTTCGCCGCAGGTTGTACTTGCAGGTAAAGGCCGCTGACCAGGGTGTCGAGGTTGGCGGTACGGATCAGGCCGAGCTCGGGCTTGACCACCCAGAATTGCGAGCCGACGCGGGCGACCTTATCGGCGCTTTCGGTGATGCGTGCGGTGAGCAGCACCGATTGCAGGTCATCGCTCAACGACACCGTTTCAACCTTACCCAAGTCGATACCTTTGAAGCGGATCGGTGTGCCCGGCTTTAACCCGTCACCGCTGGCAACGCGGATATTGATAATGGTGCCTTTCTGCAACGCGTCTTCACGGTCGGTGTGCAAGGTAAAGCGCTGCACCCGTTTGGTCGGTGCGGCTTTAGGGTCGGGGGTTTCAAAGCTGATGCCACCGGCCAGTAAGGTTTGCAGCGACTCGCTTTTCACCGTAACGCCAGACAGGCCGCCGGTAAGGGTGATGCCGCTGGCATTCCAGAAGCGCGTGGAGTTGTTTACCAGGTTGGCGTACTCGGGCTCGATATGCACACCAATGGCCACGCGTTTACGGTCGCGAGCCAGTTGGTAGCTTTGCACGCTGCCGACCTTGATCTGTTTGTAGAGCACTGGGCTGCCGACTTCCAAAGAGCCAAGTACGTCGCTATACAGCACCAGATGCAGGCCGGGAGCACTGAGGTCCAGCGGTGGCGGCTTAAGACGGGCAACAAAGTCTCGCGCTGACGAGTTGCCCTTCTCGCCAGGGCGCACGGCAATGTAGTTGCCTTTGACCAAGGCCTCGATACCCGTGATGCCGGCCAGCGAAATCACCGGTTTGACCACCCAAAATTCGGTGCCTTCGACCAGATAGTCTTCAGCGCGGGGATCCAACGCCAGCTCCGCCGAGGCCGTGGCCAAGTCGTCATTCATCTTCAAGGTTTTCAACGTGCCGACTTGAATGCCCTTGTACATCACTGGCGTGCGACCGGCTTGTAGGCCTTCGAAATCGCTGAACTTGACGTTGACCTTGATGCCCACCTGGGCAGCGTCGAAGTCTTCATACAGGCGAAATGGCAAGCTTGGGTCCGTTGG
>NZ_JBBNAH010000216.1:0-1901 GCF_037994325.1 Pseudomonas sp. | reverse complement strand
CCACGGGTGACAGCGACAGAGCCGACGTACAGTCAGCCAGCCGCCACGTATGAAGCCATGGTGTTCAATAGCCTCATACGCGTAGCAGGAGCAGCTGGGGTAGAAACGACAGTGACTGGCCATCAATGGGCTGATGGCGTAGCGATAAACCTGAATCGAAGCGAGTGCCAGTTTACGCATGGGGACTGTCGGTAACCCCTGCTTCGGGAAGGACTTCCGGGCTTGGCTTGCTACGTGCCAAGCGTTTCCAGAGTTTGTTGAACTGGTTAGCCAATTCGCCATTCTCCAGATCACCTAGGCCTTTACGGGCAACCACCACAATGTCCCAACCCACCAGGTTGTCCTGGCTAAGACGGAATGAATTGCGGATTACACGTTTCAGGCGGTTGCGCTCAACAGAGAGCTTGACGCTCTTCTTACCGATGACCAAACCCAGGCGGGGGTGATCGAGGTCGTTGTTGCGCGCAAGGAGCAGGACGTTCTTACCCGGAACCTTACCGCTGGGGGAGTCAAAGACTGTCTTGAATTGTCGAGGGGTCAGCAGGCGCTTTTCCCGACTGAAGTCTTGACTCACCACCGGTGCCGAATTATCAAACTGCCAGACGCTTACGGCCTTTGGCACGACGACGGGACAGAACAGCGCGGCCGTTCTTGGTAGCCATACGGGCACGGAAGCCGTGGGTGCGAGCGCGCTTGATAGTGCTTGGTTGGAAAGTGCGTTTCATGGTGCGTTACCTGGGTGGTCGACAACGGGCCGGAATGGCCCCCGTTTTAAGAGACCGGCGATTCTAGAGAAACCAGGCGGTCAGGTCAATTTCCAACCAGCATTCTGTGCAAATGAACGCTTGATAGATAAAGAATATAAAGAAAGAGATATTTAAATCTTTCTTAAAGTATTAACTACTCTTAGCACGGCACCAGTCTGTGGATAAGCGGCTGAAAGCCTTGTAGTTCTTGCTTTGCAGCGAATGATAACCCTGTCTAGAAAGGGTGTGTAGGCTGTTCTGCACCTGCGTATAACCTGGGGATGGAACGCTAATTTATACACAGACCGGTTATCCACTGGCTTTTGTCCTGGGTTATCCCATGAGTTTATCCTCGGTTATCCACAGGGTTTTGTTTTTCCCACTTTTTACTGTTAGAAAATCAATAACACCTTGATTTTACGTGCTGAAAAGTTTCCCAGGCATGTGGATAACTAGCCGTGGGTGCGGGTACAATGCGGTCTGTTTTTGGCCATGCGCCCATTTGTATTAGGGGATTTCTGTGTCTGTGGAACTTTGGCAGCAGTGTGTAGAGCTTCTACGCGATGAGCTGCCGGCCCAGCAATTCAATACCTGGATTCGTCCACTGCAGGTTGAAGCCTCCAGTGACGAGTTGCGCGTGTTCGCCCCCAACCGATTTGTATTGGATTGGGTGAATGAAAAGTACATGAGCCGTTTACTTGAGCTGCTTCACGAGCGCAGCGATGGCATGGCTCCCGCGATTTCCTTATTAATAGGTAGCAAGCGCGCCGCCGTGGCGCGTACGCCAATGCCAGTATCGGCGCCCGCTCAGCCAGCTGCTGCCAGCGTTAGCGCTCCGGTTCGCGAAGAGCCGGTGGCGATGCCAGTGAGCAGCGAGCCATCGCGTGCCAGTTTTGATCCAATGGCAGGTGCGAGTTCGCAAATGGCACCGGCGCGTACCGAGCGAACTGTTCAGGTTGAGGGTGCGCTCAAGCACACCAGTTACCTAAACCGTACATTTACCTTCGAGAATTTTGTTGAGGGTAAATCCAACCAGCTGGCCCGGGCTGCTGCCTGGCAGGTTGCGGATAACCCTAAGCACGGCTACAACCCGTTGTTCCTTTACGGCGGCGTGGGTTTGGGTAAAACCCACTTAATGCACGCGGTGGGTAATCA
>NZ_JBBNAH010000215.1:0-1996 GCF_037994325.1 Pseudomonas sp. | reverse complement strand
GCGCGACCTTGGCGCCGTTGTCGTCAATCACGTTGTAAGTGATGGTGAGCACTTTGCTTTCGCCCACATTCAACGACTGGAAGCTGGCATCAGCCGGGTTCACGGTGAGGGTGTTGCCGGTACGGGTAACGCCCGCTGGCAGGGCGCCGACGTCGGTGACGTTCAGCACCGCGCCGTGGTCGACATCGCTGGCGCCTGCAAGCAGGTCAACGTTAAAGCTGGCGCTGTCTTCGGCCGCTGTGGCGACGATTGCACTGCTTACAGTCGGCGCATCGTTAGTGCCAGTGATGGTGATAGTAGCGGTTTGTGCAACTGTGGCGCCGTTGTCGTCGATCACGTTGTAGGTGATGGTCAGGACTTTGCTTTCACCGACGTTCAACGATTGGAAGCTGGCATCAGCCGGGTTTACGGTCAGCGTATTACCGGTACGAGTAACGCCCGCTGGCAAGGTGCCGACGTCGGTGACGTTCAGTACCGCGCCGTGGTCGACGTCGCTGGCGCCGCTCAACAGGTTGACGTTAAAGCTGGCGCTGTCTTCGGCGGCGGTGGCAACCACTGCACCGCTTACAGTCGGCGCATCGTTAGTGCCGGTAACGGTGATGGTGGCGGTCTGCGCGACCTTGGCGCCGTTGTCGTCAATCACGTTGTAAGTGATGGTGAGCACTTTGCTTTCGCCCACATTCAACGACTGGAAGCTGGCATCGGCCGGGTTCACGGTGAGGGTGTTGCCGGTACGGGTAACGCCCGCTGGCAAGGTGCCGACGTCGGTGACGTTTAGCACCGCGCCGTGGTCGACATCGCTGGCGCCTGCAAGCAGGTCAACGTTAAAGCTGGCGCTGTCTTCGGCCGCTGTGGCAACCACTGCACCACTTACCGTCGGCGCATCGTTAGTGCCAGTGATGGTGATGGTAGCGGTTTGTGCAACTGTGGCGCCGTTGTCGTCGATCACGTTGTAGGTGATGGTCAGGACTTTGCTTTCACCGACGTTCAACGATTGGAAGCTAGCATCGGCCGGGTTCACGGTCAGGATGTTGCCGCTGCGGGTAACGCCGGCTGGCAGGGTGCCGACGTTGCTCACGCTGAGCACCGCGCCGCTATCGACGTCGCTGGCGCCGGAGAGCAGGTTGACGTTAAAGCTGGCGCTGTCTTCGGCGGCGGTGGCAACCACAGCACCGCTTACAGTCGGCGCATCGTTAGTGCCGGTAACGGTGATGGTGGCGGTCTGCGCGACCTTGGCGCCGTTGTCGTCGACCACGTTGTAGGTCACGACGATGTCTTTGCTTGCGCCGGCTGCCAAGGATTGGAAGCTGGCATCGGCTGGGTTCACCGTCAGGGTGCTGCCGTTGAGGGTGACCCCGGCCGGCAAGGCGCTGACATTGGCGATACTCAGCACTGCACCCGTGTCTACGTCGCTAGCGCCGCTAAGCAGGTTAACCACCACGTTGGCGCCATCTTCAGTGCCGCTGGCCAGCAGCGGGGCGCTGACAGTTGGTGCGTCGTTGGTGCCGGTAACGTCAATGGTGATGAGCTGAGTGACGGTCGCGCCATTGTTGTCGGTCACCGTGGCGGTGAAGGTCTCTTTGCCCGTCTGCCCTTCGGTCAGCGCCTGGGTGGCGGCTGCGCTGTTGTTCAGGGTGTAAGTCCATACGCCAGCAGCCGTAATCGCCAAGGTGCCAAACGCGCCAGTGCCGTTGGCCAGGCTCCAGGTGGTGCTAGAACCGTTATCGACGTCGGTGGCGGTGAGGGTGCCGGTGGCTGTCGGTTGGCCGCTGACTACGCTGCCGTCGTCCAGGTTGCCGGCTTCGACCACGGCGCCGGTGCTGGTACCGCTGACGGTCGGCGCATCGTTGGTGCCGATGATGGTCACGGTGGCTGTGGCGGTATCGGTACCGCCATGGCCGTCGCTGATGGTGTAGGTAAAGGTGTCGGTGGCCACTTCGCCGGCTTTCAGCGCGTCGAATTTGCCGTTGGTGTTGTAGCTGAAGCTGCCGTCGGC
>NZ_JBBNAH010000214.1:0-2497 GCF_037994325.1 Pseudomonas sp. | reverse complement strand
TTTGTTCGGTGCGGCTGTAAGTTTCAGCGCGCGGCGGCACTGGGTACATTTCCGCTGTGTCGATAAAGTTAACGCCAGCGGCGCGGGCCATATCGATTTGCTCGAAGGCCTGTTCCTGCGTGTTTTGCTCGCCCCAGGTCATGGTGCCTAGACAGATTGCGCTGACATCGAGATCGGTGCGGCCGAGCTTACGAAACTGCATGAATTTCTCCTCGTGCAAAAGGCACATCAAATCAGGTTGATATTTTTCCTGCAATCGGCATAATTCCGCAGCTGTTTTCAGCAGGGGATGCCTAGCCTGCTTGAACTCGCCGTACGGACGTGATGACCCGAGCCCCCGATAGCGTCCGTCTCTGGCTGCCTTTGCTTGTCAAAGTGCGCACAATTCAGTAAGATCCGCCGTCTTATTTTCAGGGCGGCCCCTGAGGCTATTAAAGAATGAAAACTTTTACTGCTAAACCGGAAACTGTTCAGCGCGACTGGTTTGTCGTCGACGCTGCAGGTCAGACTCTGGGTCGTCTGGCCACAGAAATCGCTAGTCGTCTGCGTGGCAAGCACAAAGCCGAATACACGCCTCACGTTGATACCGGTGACTACATCGTTGTTATCAATGCTGAGCAAGTACGTGTAACCGGTGCCAAGACCACTGACAAAATGTACTACTCTCACTCCGGTTTCCCGGGTGGCATCAAGTCGATCAACTTTGAAAAGTTGATCGCCAAGGCGCCTGAGCGTGTGATCGAGACCGCGGTTAAAGGCATGCTGCCGAAGAACCCGTTGGGTCGCGACATGTACCGTAAGCTGAAAGTGTACAAGGGTGCTGTTCACCCACACACTGCTCAGCAGCCCCAAGAACTGAAGATTTAACGGAATAGTTCATTATGTCGGCGACTCAAAATTACGGCACTGGCCGTCGCAAGACTGCAACCGCTCGCGTTTTCCTGCGTGCAGGTACTGGCAAGATCTCCATCAATAATCGCACCCTGGAAAACTTCTTCGGTCGCGAAACTGCCCGCATGGTAGTTCGTCAGCCGCTGGAACTGACTGAGACTGTCGAAAAATTCGACATCTACGTTACTGTTCTGGGTGGTGGTGTTAGCGGCCAAGCTGGCGCAATCCGTCACGGTATCACTCGTGCTCTGATGGACTATGATGAAGCTCTGCGTCCTGCCCTGCGCAAAGCTGGTTACGTCACTCGTGACGCCCGCGAAGTTGAACGTAAGAAAGTCGGTCTGCGTAAAGCGCGTAAGCGTCCGCAGTACTCGAAGCGTTAATTCGCTCTTCGTTCAAAAGCGCCCAGTCTCCCAAAGGAGCTGGGCGTTTTTTATGGGCGAAAGTATTGCTTGCGACAACTTGCCGCACGTGCAAATCCCGCGTCCGGCAAGGCTTCTAGCCATTTTGTATCCAGTAATTGCCTTGTCAGAAATGGGGCTTTTCTTTACCATTTGGCAAATTTTTTGCGCGGCTTGAATTTTACTTAGTAGACGCCTGAACAACAGGCCACAAAGCTGATGGGAGACGACTGAATGAGCAATGACGGCGTGAATGCAGGCCGGCGTCGCTTCCTTGTAGCAGCCACTTCGGTGGTTGGTGCTGCAGGAGCGGTGGGTGCTGCGGTCCCGTTCGTGGGGTCATGGTTCCCGAGTGCCAAGGCGAAAGCCGCTGGTGCTGCGGTGAAAGTGAATGTCAGCAAAGTCGAACCAGGTCAGCAGATGATTGCTGAGTGGCGCGGCCAGCCGGTATTCATCGTTCACCGGACAGAGGAAATTCTGGGCAACCTGACCAAGATCCACGATCGTATGTCTGACCCGGAGTCGAAAGCTTCCGTACAGCCCACCTACGTTGACTCGACGGTGCGCTCGATCAAACCAGAAATTCTGGTATTGGTCGGTATCTGCACCCACTTGGGTTGCTCGCCTTCGTTCCGTCCTGAAGTGGCTCCGGCTGACCTCGGTCCCGAGTGGGTCGGTGGGTATTTCTGCCCTTGCCACGGTTCGCGTTATGACCTCGCCGGTCGTGTGTATAAATCGCAACCAGCTCCGTTGAATCTGCCAGTGCCGCCTCACTCTTATGAGTCTGACGACGTCATTGTCATCGGTGTGGACCAGGAGAAAGCCTGATGAGCAAATTCATGGAGTGGGTAGATGCGCGCTTTCCCGCCACTAAAATGTGGGAAGACCATCTAAGCAAGTACTACGCACCGAAGAACTTCAACTTCTTCTATTTCTTTGGCTCCCTGGCGCTGTTGGTTCTGGTTAACCAGATTCTGACTGGTGTCTGGCTGACCATGAGCTACACCCCGTCCGCCGAAGAGGCTTTTGCCTCCGTTGAATACATCATGCGTGATGTGGAATACGGCTGGATTATCCGTCTGATGCACTCCACCGGCGCTTCGGCGTTCTTTATCGTGGTTTACCTGCATATGTTCCGTGGCTTGCTCTACGGTTCGTATCAGAAGCCGCGTGAGCTGGTGTGGGTATTCGGCATGCTGATCTAC
>NZ_JBBNAH010000213.1:0-13465 GCF_037994325.1 Pseudomonas sp. | reverse complement strand
CTCCTGCACCATTCTGGATTCCCACCTTCGCGGGAATGACGAGAGCGAGGAGCCCGATCAGACCAGTTTGTGTTCCATGGCGTATTTGACGAGATCGGCCACCGAGCTGGCGTTGAGTTTCTGCATCAAGCGCGCTTTATGGGTGCTGATGGTTTTATTGCTCAGCGCTAACTGCTGGGCGATGTCGTTGACGTTGGCGCCCTGCACCAGGCGTTCGAATACGGAGAATTCGCGCTCGGACAAGCGCGTGTGCAAGGGCCGCGAATCGGTCAGGCCGACTTCGAAGACCATGCGGTCGGCCAGGTCCGGGTCAATATAGCGCCCGCCCGCTGCCACCCGGCGAATGGCGGTAAGCAGCAGCGCCGGATCACTGTCCTTAGTGGCATAACCAGCCGCACCGGCCTTAAGGGCACGCGCGGCCATCTGCGCCTCGTCGTGCATCGACAACACCAGAATCGCCGGTGCATTGCTCAGCGCGCGAATCCGTGGAATGGCTTCCAGGCCGTTGACGCCGGGCATGGAGATATCCAACAACACCACCTCGCATTCGATCTGGCGCAAGGTTTCCAATAGCTGCTCGCCATTGCTCGCTTCACCGACCACGCTCAAGTCTTTGGCCAGGCCAATCAGTTGCTTGATGCCTTCGCGAACAATAGTGTGGTCTTCAGCGACCAGTACACGAATCACGTCACTCTCCTTTTTCCGCCAATGGAATACGCACGTTCAGGGTCGTGCCTTCGCCCACGTCACTGTCCAGGCGCAAGGTACCGCCGAGCATCAGCACGCGCTCTCGCATACCCACCAGGCCAAACGAAGCGCTGCGCCCGGGCGCGGCAACAAAGCCAATACCGTCATCGGCGACGGTCAGGCACAGCTCGTCACCCTCAACCAGCAAACGCAGTTCGACAGTATGCGCCTGGGCATGCCGCATCACGTTGGTCAGCGCTTCTTGCAAGATACGAAACAGGCCGATGGCCTTGGCATCGCTTAACGCCGGCAGGTTCTCCGGCACCTGCACAATGCAGGGGATCTGCGTGCGCGATTCAAAGCGCTGGGCTTGCCACTCGATGGCCGAAGCGATGCCGGCATCGAGAATGGGTGGGCGCAGCGCGGTGGCCACATCGCGCACCAGTTGGAACAGGTTGGCGATCAGGCGCTTCATGCTGTTCAGGCGCTCCTGCAAACCAGGGTCGAGTTCGGCATAGGCCAGCTCGCACATCGAGGTTTCCAGCTTCAGTACGGTGAGTACCTGACCCAGTTCGTCGTGCACTTCGCGGGCGATGCGGGCTTTTTCTTCTTCGCGCACGCTCTCCAGATGCGCCGACAGTTCGCGCAGTTGGGCGCGGGAGTCGGCCAGTTCCAGCTCAATGCGTTTGTTGTCGGTGATGTCCCAGGCGATGCCGTCCCACACCACCGAGTTGTCATCCAGACGGCGGGCCATGGCTTTGATATCGGCCCAGCGTTGCTCGCCATCGCGGGTGAGGATGCGCCCTTGCCAGTGCCAGTCGCGGTCATTGGCAAAGGCCAGATCCTGGCTGCCGTGGTAGCTGGCTTTGTCTTCGCTATAAACCAGACTACGCAGACCGCGATCGCGCGCCTGCAACACGGCGGCTGGGTAGCCAACCATGCCTTCGCTGCCATCACTGATAAAGGCGAACTCCACATCGGCGCCGACGTGCGGCCGCTCCAGGCGAAACACCATGCCCGGTACGTTGGCGGCGATGCCCTGCAAGCGCGCCTGACTTTCCTGCAAGGCGGCCAGGGCGCGACGGCGTTCGGTGACGTCGGTGATATACACCACCAGGTACTCGGCCTGACGAAAGCGCAAAAAGCTCAGCGACACATCGGCCGGCAAGCTACTGGCATCGGCGCGTAGCAACGTGCTTTCAAAACTCAGCGGCTCACCGTCGCTGCCACGGGCGCGTTTCCACAGCGCCAGCCAACGGTCCATATGCAGGTGCGGGTCAAAGGCCGCCAACGGCAGATCCACCACGGCCCCTGGTGCGTAACCGAGCAGTTGTTCGGCGGCGCGGTTGGCGTAACGCACATGGCTGTCCCAGTTGACCCAGAGAATGCCGACTGTGCTCTGATCGATGGAAAATTGCGTCAGCCGAAGTGCTTCTTCAGCGGCTTCACGCAGCTCCAGGGCATGCCGGGCGCTGAGTAAATCACGCTCCAATCGGCGTACCTGGCGGCGCAACCAGAGCAAACAGGCCACCGCCGCCAGCACCAACACGGCAAACAGGCTGGTGAGGTTTTGCCAAAAGCCCGGCGATTCGCTCAGGCGTGGGTATTTGATCTGCACCCAACGGTTGTGCAGTTGGTCGAGTTGCTTGGGCGTCAGGCCTGCCAATGCCTTGTCAACGATTGCCGATAACTCCGGCCAGTCACGCCGCGACGCCACCCGCAGCAATTGCGGAAAACCGATATCGCCCACCACCGCCAGCTCGGCAAACTCAGCCTCACCCGATAAGCGACTGAGTTGGGCCTCATCAATCACCACGTATTTCACCTGCTGGGCCAGCAGGTTTTGCAGGGCCTGGCGCTCGCTATCGACGCCTTGCAGGTTGAGGTTGGAATAGGACGTGCGCAGGTAGTCGGCCACCGCACTGGGCACACGCACCGCCACCGGGTCGTTGCTGCCTAGCTGTTCGAAATCCACCGCTGCACCACCAACGCGGGCGCCCACCGCCAATTGCGGCACGCGCATATAGGGGTCGGTAAACAGCCAATGGCGTAAGCCACCCGGGGTTTGCATCTGCCCGGGAGCGAGGTCGAACATGCGGTTTTGCGCGGCAGCTTCGAGGGCGGCCTGGTCGGGGTAGGTTTGCCAGATCAGCTCAACCTGCATGGCCGCGGCCAAGGTTTTCATCAGGTCGATATGGGCGCCGGACAGCTTTTGTAGGCGGCGGTCCATTTGCGCATAGGGGGCTTGCAACACCACACCAACGCGCAACTGCTTATGCGCAGCCAGCCAGGTACTTTGCTCGGCACTCAGCCCAAGGGACGCTGGCAACGTCTCACAAAAGGCCCCAGATGGCAGCAGCGCGATAACGAGCAACACGGTGCCCAGCCAGTGACGAATCATCCCGCAGCAAACCTCGGCGATGGGGTGGAAAGCGCCATACCTTACTCCACGCCTGACAAATAGCCGACAGCCGATTAGGCTGCACCCATCGCCATCGCCAAGGATTCGCCCGATGCTCCTGTCGCTCCGCTCACGTCTGGCGCTGTTGCCGCTACTGTTATGCGGCTACTTGCAGGCCGCCGATGAGCCCGCCCCGGCCAAAGAAGGCGATGCACCGGCAGCAGTGGAGCGCGCGCCATTGCCGGAGCGCAGCGTGGATGACGCCAGCGCCCTGGCCAAACGCGTGCCAGCCAAGGAACAGCAACAGCTCAGCGCCGGTGACGAAGCCTTTCTGGCTCTATGGAAGCTGGCCAATGTCGGCGAACCCAGCGGCGTGGTGATTTTGGTACCCGGCGATGGCGAAACGGCAGACTGGCCAAAGGTGATGGCGCCCTTGCGGGAAAAACTGCCGGATGCTGGCTGGCACACATTGAGCTTGAGCCTGCCCGATCCGCAAGGCGATGAACCGCCGCTACGGCCCATGGAAGACGCTGCCGCGCCAGCAACTGACGGTGAAAAGAAAGCCGACGCTCCGACCGAAACCTCCGACCCGGCGCCGGCCACCACGCCAGAAAACGCCGCCGTCCCCGCCGATAACACCCCGCCGCCCAGCGGCATCAGCGAAGAACAACGCACCACCCACGCCAGCCGCGTCAGTGCGCGCATCGAAGCGGCCATCGCCTTTGCCCAGGAAAAGAAAGCCAAGGCCATCGTGCTGCTGGGCCATGGCAGTGGCGGCTATTGGGCGGCGCGTTATCTGGCGGATAACAAACCCAAATCAGTGAGCAATTTGATCCTGGTGGCGGCCGAGAAGCCGGTGGGGTTTAGCCCGGTATTGGAAGAGCTGGTGCCAGAGTTAAAGCTGGCCACCGGCGACTTCTATTACAACGACTCTGCCCTTGAGCGCGATGCGGCCAAAGCCCGCGCTCAAGCAGGCAAGCGGCAGAAGCACCCGGCTTATATTCAGGTGGCCATGGGCGCATTGCCTGGTGATCGGGCGACCGAGCAGGAGCAGTTATATCGGCGGGTGAAGGGGTGGTTAACCCAGCATCTGCAATCGGGGGCGGCTAGACCGGATCGCCCGGCACCTGCATCGGCACCAGAGCCGGACAACCCGCCCGAGCCGATACAGCCGACCTCGCCGGGAATTTAACGCCGGCCCCGTCGTCCCCGCGTAGGCGGGGACCCAGAATGTCATGTCGATCGGCAATCTCGCCCCCTGCCAAATTCCGGACTCTTAGTCGTCGGACCGCCGCCTTCGCGGGAATGACGGTAGGGTGGTGAGATAGTGGGAGGCTTATCTAAACCCGCGCTGCTCGCGCACCACAGCATAAGCGCTGTGCAGCTCGCGGGTTTTTTCTGTGGCTTCGCGCACTTTCGCCGGGCTGGCACCTGCACCGACCAGTTTGTCTGGATGGTGACGGCTAAGCAGCCGGCGGTAGGCGTTTTTGATGGTTTGCACATCACTGCCGTGGGGCACGTTTAGTACCCGCAAGGCTTGCTCATAGTTCACCGAGCTTTGCAGGTTGGTGCTTTTACTGCGCGGTTCAAACTCCGCGCCCAGCGCCACGACCGCATCGCGGCTCAAACCCAACCACTTGCCCCACAGCACAATCAGCTCACGCTCCGTACTGGTTGCGCGGCCATCGGCCCAGGCCATGCGCCAGCATGAACGCAGTACTTCTTCGCAGACCACCTGCTGGCCACGCTGGCGGCGCAGCGGCAGGCGCAAGCCGTCTTGTGCGTTTTTGCCCCGGGTAAAGGCCTCGATGGCGCGACGCTGTTCGCCATCGGCCAATTGCAGGCGCTGCATTTCGGCCCTGGCCTGCTGGATATGCACCTCCAGCACTTGGCCATCGCTTTTGGCCAAACGCCCAAGCAGGACAAACAACAAATCCTGATCAGAAACGCCGCTCGGCTTTGCGCCTTTAAGGCGAGCGCGCAGGTCCGCCCAGCTCTCCAGCGCCATGCGCCGGTCGACCACCTGCCCCAGCAAAATGCCGAGCAAAGCCCCCGGAATACTGGCCAGCGCTAAACCGGCGGTGGCACCGACAACGGTCGCTGGCCAGAGCATCAGTGAGCCACCGCGAGCAGCTGTTCAACTTCGCCAAGGCGTTCGTGGGTGCCCACATCCACCCAATGCCCGCTGAAATGTTCACCGCTCACCTGCCCCGCCAGCATCGCCTCACGCAGCAGGGGCGCCAGCTTGAAAGCGCCAGGTTGGCAGCCGGCAAACAAGGCGGGGGCCAACACGGCGATACCGCTATAGGTCAGCGTTGCCGCGCCGGGCTGGGCATCGCTGAGCTGGCCATCGCGCAGAGTAAAATCGCCGGTCGGGTGGTGGGCTGGGTTGTCGATCATCACCAGATGGGCCAATCCGTTAAGTGTGCGAGGCACGACGTTGAAATCGTAGCTGGTCCACACATCACCGTTAACCACCAGAAACGGTTCGCTGCCCAACAGCGGCAGCGCGCGGAAAATTCCGCCGCCGGTTTCCAGCGGCTCGCCTTCAGGGGAATAAACGATATGCAGACCAAACTGCGCGCCGTCGCCCAGGTAGTCTTCGATCTGCTGGCCGAGCCAGGCGTGGTTAATCACCACCTCTTTAAAGCCTGCCGCCGCAAGGGCGCGCAGGTGGTATTCAATCAGCGGCACGCCCGCCACCGGAATAAGCGGCTTGGGCGTATGCAGGGTCAGCGGGCGCATACGCTCGCCTTTGCCGGCGGCCAGAATCATCGCTTTCATACCGTGGCCGCCCCCTGACGCAGGCTGGCAAACAGTTCGCCCAATTCGGCCAGCTCAGGCCGACGTGCCAACACCGCTTCTATATAGGCAAAGAAGCGCGGCACATCGCCGAGGTATTTCGGCTTGCCATCGCGATGGCAGATACGGGCGAAAATACCGATGACCTTGAGGTGACGTTGCAGCCCCATCAGGTCGCTGGCGCGCAAGAAGTCTTCAAGCTCGCTCTGCACGGGAATGCCCAACGCAGCGGCCTGCCGCCAATATTGAGCTAGCCAGCCGCGCACACGTTCCTCTGGCCAGCTGAGAAAAGCGTCCTTGAACAAGCTGGTGACGTCGTAAGTAACCGGGCCATACACCGCATCCTGAAAATCCAGCACGCCGGGGTTCGGCTCGCTGAGCATCAGATTGCGCGGCATGTAGTCGCGATGCACCAACACCTTTGGCTGGGCCAAGGCGCTGTCGATAAGCACGTTGCAGATTCGCTGCCACGCTGCTTGCTGCGCATCGTTGAATTCCAGGCCTAACTCATGGCGCACATACCAGTCGGGGAACAACTGCAACTCGCGGGTCAGCAAAGCGTGGTCATAACTCGGCAGCGATGTGTCATGGGGCAGTTGCTGAAAAGCCAGCAAGGCGTGCAGCGCATCAGCGAACAAGGCGTCTGCATTTTCTTCATTAATAACGTCGAGATAGGTTTGCCGGCCGAGGTCGGGCAGCAATAAAAAGCCGCGTTCGAGGTCTTGGGCCAAAATTTCTGGAACATTTATTTTGGCGCGGGCGAGAAAACCGGCGACTTTTACGAACGGCCGACAGTCTTCCTGGGGCGGCGGCGCGTCCATGACAATGAATGTGCGGCCCTCGCCCTGCCAACGAAAATAGCGCCGAAAACTGGCGTCGCTACTAGCGGCAGTAAGGGTTGCGGGGGGAACAGCTCCCCAGCCACGCTGGCTAAAAAGGGCCGGAAGTTGCTCATCGAGCCACACGGACAGCTGTTGCAGGCGTACATCTTCATCAAGCATTACAAGGGTCTCCGACGGCCCTAGCCGTTGTGCGGGTCATGCTTTATTATCCAGCATCTTTTTCAGCCCATCGAGAGGCGTGCGGTCCTAGCGGGCCGATGGCGCGCAGGAAGCCCGGACTACAAGATGGCAGTAAAATACCCCGCGTTTCGTAAAAAATTCCCTCTGCTGGTTACCGGCAGCCTATTGGCCTTGCAACCTGTTGCTACCCAATATGTGGTCGCCGCTGAGCAGTATGACTGCGCAGTGTCGCCTACGGGTGGTTGGGCGTGTGCTCCGAAAACGGACAACGCCGTGTTGCCTCCACGCCCGGTGCACAGCGCCAGCGCGGTTAGCTCTGTGGCCGGCACCTCGGCCGAGAAGACCAGCACGGTCGCCTCGGGCGAAGCCGTTGGCAATGAGGCCAAACCCGTCTTGGTCACCGAGAGCAAAGGCAAAGCCCTTAAATCTCGCAGTGCTGACTACAGTCACCTCGACTGGGTACCGCGCGAAAAACTCACTGCAGAGCAACTGGCCGAAACTGGCCCGTACTGCTCCGGTGCGTACGTTGAGCCGGTCCGCCCAGGCATGAACGACAAAACCGCGAAGAAAGATGCGCCGACTTACGTTTCCGCCAAAGCCTCGCGCTATGAGCAGGAACAACAGGTCGCCACCTTGGCCGGTGATGTAGTCATGCGCCAAGGCAGCATGCAGGTTGAAGCCGACGAGGCCAGCCTGATGCAAGCCGAGAACCGCGGCGAGCTCAATGGCAATGTGCGTCTGCGTGACAACGGCGCATTGGTTGTTGGCGACCACGCGGCCCTGCAGTTGGATAACGGCGAAGCGCAAATCGACAACGCCGAGTACGTACTGCACAAGGCCAGCGTTCGCGGTAGCGCGCTGTATGCCAAGCGCCAGGAAGACTCGATCATCCGCCTCAAGGATGGTACCTACACCCGTTGCGAACCGGGCAGCAACGCCTGGAACCTCAAGGGCAACAACATCACGTTGAACCCGGCGACCGGTTTCGGTACCGCCACCAACGTGACCCTGCGGGTTAAAGACATTCCGGTGTTTTACACCCCGTACATCTACTTCCCAATCGACGACCGTCGCCAGTCCGGCTTCCTGCCGCCTAGCATCAGTTCGTCGAGCGATACCGGCGTCATGCTGGTTACGCCGTACTACTTCAACCTGGCGCCGAACTACGACGCCACCTTGTATCCACGCATCATGACCGAGCGCGGCGTGATGATGGAAGGCGAGTTCCGTTACCTCACCGAAAGCAGCGAAGGCCAGGTCGGCGCCGCTTATCTGGATGACGGTGACGACGAGCGCAAGGACGAGCCCAAGTACAAAGACCAGCGTTACCTCTACAGCTGGCAGAACAAATCCGGTGTCGACTCGCGCCTGCTGGGCGAGGTTGATTACACCAACATCAGCGACCCTTACTACTTCCAGGACCTGGAAACCGACCTCGACGTTGGCAACCAGACCTTTGTGAATCAGCAAGGCGCCCTGACCTACCGTGGCGACAGCTTCGACGCCAAGCTCAATGTGCATGCCTACGAACTGGCCACCGTAACGGACGTAACGCCGTACGATCGCCTGCCGCAGGTAACCTTTGATGGGGTTCTGCCGTTCCAGCCGGGCGGCCTGAACTTCACTTACAACACTGAGTTTGTGCGCTTCGAACGTAACCTGGACGAGTACACCTACGAAGGTCAGGACAGCCCTGACAAGTACCTAAAAGGCCTGACCCGTGCCAACGGTGATCGTGTACACCTGGAGCCAGGCGTGAGCTTGCCGCTGAACTGGGACTGGGGCTACGTCAAACCAACGCTCAAGTACCTGTACACCGACTACAGCCTGGACCTAGACAGCCAAGGCAAAAGCGATCTGGCCGCCGCTGGCGACAAGTTCAGCAGCAACGAAAACCGTGGCCTGCCGCTGTATAGCGTTGACGCCGGTCTGTACTTCGACCGCAACACCACGCTGTTCGGTAACAACTACCGCCAGACCCTGGAACCCCGTGCGTACTACCTGAACGTGCCGTATCGCGATCAGTCGGACATTCCGATTTTCGACACCAGCGAAACGCCATTCAGCTATGCCTCGCTGTTCCGTGAAAACCGCTTCACCAGCAGCGACCGTATTGGCGACGCTAACCAACTGTCGCTCGGCACCAGCAGCAGCTTTATCGAGCCTAACGGCTTCAAGCGCGCCAACGTTGCCATCGGCCAGACCTTCTACTTCGAAGATCGCCGCGTGCAACTGCCAGGTATCGAGGGCAAAGAAACCGCCTCTACTTCGCCTTACGCATTGGCTGGCGAATACCGTTTCAACCACGACTGGCGCGTGAGCTCGGCCCTGAACTGGGATCCGGACATCGGCGAAACCCGCTCGGGTAATGTCATGGCCCATTACCAGCCCGAAGCCAACCCAGGCAAGATCGTCAACGCCGGCTACCGCTATCGCAATGACGTGAAACGCTTCAACCCGCGTACCGGCGAGTTTGAGCTGGCAGGCGACGAGTACAAAATTGATCAGTCCGACGTGTCGGTTATCTGGCCAGTGGTTCCGCAGTGGAGTGCTATCGCTCGCTGGCAGTTCGACTACAACCAGAGCCGTACGCTGGAAGCCTTCGGTGGTTTCGAATACGACAACTGCTGCTGGAAGCTGCGCGTGATCAACCGTTACTGGGTCGACTACGACGAATTCGATCTGGAGCGTCAGGCCAAAGGCGACCGCGGGATCTTCCTGCAAATCGTACTTAAAGGTCTGGGTGGCGTGATCGGCAACAAAGTTGAGAGTTTCCTCGACCAAGGCATTCAAGGTTATCGTGAACGTGAAGACCAAGCTTACTGATTGTCTGCGCCCGCTGTTGCTGGGCGCAGTGCTTCTGGGTACCGCGGCACAGGCCGAAGTGCAGTCCATTGACCGCGTCGTGGCGATCGTCGACAACGACGTAATCATGCAAAGCCAATTGGACGGCCGTCTGCGCGAGGTTCAACAAACCATCGCCAAGCGTGGCGCAGCACTGCCACCTGAGCACGTGCTGAGCCAACAGGTACTGGAACGTCTGATCATCGAAAACCTGCAACTGCAGATTGGCGATCGCTCGGGCATCCGCATTACCGACGAAGAGCTGAACCAGGCCATCGGCACCATCGCTCAGCGCAACAACATGAGCGTTGAGCAGTTCCGCGCCGCTCTGGCGCAGGACGGCCTGTCGTTCGATGACGCCCGCGACCAAGTGCGCCGCGAGATGATCATCAGCCGTGTGCGTCAACGTCGTGTGGCCGAACGCATTCAGGTTACCGATCAGGAAGTGCAGAACTTCCTGGCCTCGGACCTGGGCAAGATGCAGCTCTCCGAAGAGTTCCACCTGGCCAACATCCTGATTCCGGTTCCGGAAAGCTCCTCACCGGAAACCATTCAGGCTGCCGACAAGCAAGCCACCTCGATCTACCAGCAACTGAAACAAGGCGCTGACTTCGCCCAACTGGCGATCTCCAGCTCCGGCAGTGAAACGGCGCTGGAAGGCGGCGACATGGGCTGGCGTAAAGCGGCGCAGTTGCCAGCTCCGTTCGACGGCATGGTGGGCGCGCTATCGGTTGGCGAAGTAACTGAGCCGATGCGCACCCCAGGCGGTTTTATCATTATCAAACTGCTGGAAAAACGCGGCGGCGGCAGCCAGGTGAAGGACGAAGTTCACGTTCGTCATATCCTGATCAAGCCCAGCGAAATCCGCAGCGAAGCCGAAACCCAACGCTTGGTCGAGCGTTTGTATGACCGCGTAATGGCCGGTGAAGATTTTGCTGAGTTGGCAAAAAGCTTCTCCGAAGACCCAGGTTCAGCGCTCAATGGCGGCGACCTCAACTGGATCGACCCAAGCACCTTGGTGCCGGAGTTCCAGAAAGTCATGGCCAGCACCGCCAACGGTCAGTTGTCCAAACCCTTCAAGAGCCCTTATGGCTGGCACATCCTGCAAGTTATTGACCGTCGCGCCACGGACAGCAGTGATGAGTTCCGCAAGCAGCAGGCCCTCAACGCCCTGCGCAACCGTAAGTACGACGAAGAGCTGCAAGCCTGGTTGCGCCAGATCCGCGACGAGGCGTACGTAGAAGTCAAACTGTGACCCTACCGCGCTTTGCTCTGACACCCGGCGAGCCGGCGGGTATAGGCCCTGACCTATGCCTGCTGCTCGCTCAGCACGCCCAGCCCTACCCCCTTATCGCCATCGCCAGCTGCGACCTGCTCAATGAGCGGGCCGCCCAGCTGGGTGTGGCCGTACGCGCCGTTGCCGTGTCCGCGCAAGCGTGGCCGGATGTGCCAGCGCCGGCTGGCACCTTGTACGTATGGGATACGCCGCTGCACAGCGCCGTCGTTGCCGGCCAGTTGAATGTGGCCAACGGCGCCTATGTACTGGAAACCCTGACCCGCGCCGGGCAAGGCTGCCTCAATGGCGACTTCGCCGGAATGATCACCGCACCGGTGCACAAGGGCGTGATCAATGACGCTGGCATCGCGTTTTCCGGGCATACCGAGTTTCTCGCCGACCTCACCCACACCCAACAAGTGGTGATGATGTTGGCCACCCGTGGCCTGCGTGTTGCCCTGGTGACCACGCATTTGCCGCTCAAAGATGTGGCCGCGGCCATCACCGCCGAGCGCCTGGAGCGGGTCACACGGATTTTGCACAACGATCTGGTTGAGAAGTTCGGCATTGCCGCTCCGCGCATTCTGGTCTGCGGCCTTAACCCCCATGCTGGCGAAGGCGGTCACCTGGGGCGCGAAGAAATCGAGATCATCGAGCCAACGCTTGAGCGCTTGCGCAGCGAAGGCTTGAACCTGATCGGCCCATTGCCGGCCGATACCCTGTTTACCCCAAAACACCTGGAACATTGCGACGCGGTACTGGCGATGTACCACGATCAGGGCCTGCCGGTGCTGAAGTACAAAGGCTTTGGTGCGGCGGTCAACGTCACCCTTGGCCTGCCGATCATCCGCACCTCGGTCGACCATGGCACCGCCCTGGACCTGGCCGGCTCCGGCAATATCGATACCGGCAGCCTGCAGGTAGCCCTCGAAACGGCCTACCAAATGGCTGAAAGCCGTTAGCCAGACCTTTCTTTTGCAGCGACCTGCGCCTTAACTGGCCAGACAGATCGCCCGCCCCAATAGCAGCAGAGCCACTATGACTGAGCACTACCAACACCGCGCCCGCAAGCGCTTCGGCCAGAACTTCCTGCATGACGCCGGGGTTATTCACCGTATTCTGCGCGCCATCCACGCCAAGCCCGGCGAGCGCCTGCTGGAAATCGGCCCAGGCCAGGGCGCACTGACCGAAGGTTTGCTGTCCAGTGGTGGCAGCTTGGATGTGGTTGAACTCGACCTGGACCTGATCCCGATCCTCAAGGGCAAGTTCGACAGCAACCCCAACTTCACCCTGCACCAGGGCGACGCGCTGAAGTTCGACTTCACTAGCCTCAACCCTGAGCCCAACAGCCTGCGGGTGGTCGGTAACCTCCCGTACAACATCTCCACGCCGCTGATTTTTCACCTGCTGGAAAATGCCAGCCTGATTCGCGACATGCACTTTATGCTGCAAAAGGAAGTGGTCGAGCGCCTGGCAGCAACGCCAGGGGGCGGCGATTGGGGCCGGCTGTCGATCATGGTGCAGTACCACTGCTATGTGGAGCACTTGTTTAACGTCGGCTCCGGCGCGTTTAATCCGGCGCCAAAAGTGGATTCAGCTATCGTCCGCCTGGTGCCCCACGCCACCCTGCCCCACCCGGCCAAAGATCATCGCCTGCTGGAGCGCGTCGTGCGCGAAGCGTTTAACCAGCGGCGCAAAACCCTGCGCAACACCCTCAAAGCTTTGCTCAGCAATGATCAAATCGAGGCCGCACAGGTTGACGGCAGCCTGCGCCCAGAACAGCTCGACCTGGCAGCCTTTGTGCGTCTGGCCGACAAACTCCACGAGCAGACAACTGCGGCGCCAGCACACTAAACTCGACACCTTGCTGTTCGCTTAATTGAGCCCATCGCATGTCTGATCCCCGTTACCAGATCGACGTCAGCGTCGTGACCCGCTTTCTTCCGGAACAATCGCAGCCGGAGCAGAACCGTTTTGCCTTCGCCTACACCGTCACCGTTACCAATAACGGCGAGGTAGCGGCCAAGCTGCTGTCGCGCCACTGGGTAATCACCGACGGTGATGGCCGCGTGCAAGAAGTACGCGGCCCAGGTGTGATCGGTCAACAGCCGACCATTGCCGCTGGCGCCAGCCACACTTACAGCAGCGGCACGCTAATGGCCACGCGCGTGGGCAACATGCAGGGCAGCTATCAAATGCTGGCCGATGACGGCAAACGCTTCGACGCCATCATCGCGCCCTTCCGCCTTGCCGTTCCCGGGGCTCTGCACTGATGGCGGTGTATGCCGTCGGCGACCTGCAGGGCTGCCTTGATCCACTGAAATGCTTGCTTGAGCGGGTCGCCTTTGACCCGAGCAACGACCAGTTATGGCTGGTGGGCGACCTGGTCAACCGTGGCCCACAGTCGCTGGAAACCCTGCGCTACCTATATGC
>NZ_JBBNAH010000212.1:0-4335 GCF_037994325.1 Pseudomonas sp. | reverse complement strand
CAGCAAAGACGTCAGGCCTGGGATTGCAGGTAGTTTTCCAGGCCGATGCGATCGATCAGACCGAGCTGCTGCTCCAGCCAGTAGGCGTGGTCTTCCTCGGTGTCTTGCAGTTGCACAACAAGAATGTCGCGGCTGATGTAGTCCTTATGGCTTTCGCACAGGGCGATGCCCTTGCTCAGCGCCGCACGCACTTCGTATTCCAGCTTAAGGTCAGCCCGCAGCATGTCCGGTACGGTGGCGCCGGGAAACATCGGCTTGGGCGTCATATCCGGCGTGGCTTCCAGAAACAGAATGCGCTGCAACAAGGCGTCGGCGTGTTGGGTTTCTTCTTCCATCTCGTGGTTGATGCGCTCGTAGAGCTTGTTGAAGCCCCAATCCTGGTACATGCGCGAATGCAGGAAGTACTGGTCGCGGGCAGACAGTTCGCCGCGCAGCAGATCCTTGAGGTATTCGACGACTTCGTTATTACCCTGCATTGCTAAATCCCCGCACAAAAATATCCAGAGGCGAAAGCTTCGGCCGTCAACAGCGGGCGGTCAAGCTCGGCGTTTGGGTAATACCGTCACCGCCAAGCCAATAAACACCAGCGCACACGCCAACCAACTGGCCGGCGTCAGTTGCTCATCGAGCAACAACCAACCGGCCAACAACCCGGAAACCGGCACCGCCAGGGCGAAAGGGGTAACCACGCTGGCCGGGTAACGGCGTAGCAAGGCGCTCCAAATGGCAAAACCGACGGTGGTGGCGAGAAAGGCGATAAACAACAGTGCGGCAATACCACGCAGGGTGAGGTGCGTGAGGGCAAAGCTGATTGCCTCTGGGCCTTCGAACACATAGGAAAGTGCCAACAGCGGCAGCGGCGGAATCAGGCTGATCCAGCAGATCAGGCGCAGCATGTCGGTCGCCCCGGAGCGCTTGGTGGCGATATTGGCGCAGGCCCACATCAACGCGGCAAACACCACCAAGGCAAAGGCCAGCAAGCTGTCGCCCAGTGGTCGCTGCCAACCGATCAACACCAGGCCGCTGGCAGCCAACACCAGGCCGGCCAAGGCTCGGTGGCTGGGCCGTTCGCCGAGCATAACGGCGGCAATAACAATGGTGAAAAACACCTGGCTCTGCAGCACCAGCGACGACAAGCCCGCCGGCATCCCCAAATGCATGCCAACAAACAGCACGCCAAACTTGAATACACCCAGCAACAAGCCGATTTGCACAATGCGCCACCACGGCGCCGGCATCGGCCCGCGCAACAACAGCAGCGGCAAGGCCGCCAAGGCAAAACGCAGGGCACAGAACAACAGCGGCGGGAAATCCTGCAAACCAACCTTGATCACCACAAAGTTCACCCCCCAAATCAGGGTGACCAACAAAGCAAGCAGGGCGTGGCGAATCGGCATGGTAAGGCTCCAGAAAAAACTGGGGCGTACGCTAGCAGGTAGGACGAAAAATGTATGGATACAGATGCGGCCATACAGTCCGTAAGGTGGGTTCCGCGCACCATAGCGATATTGGGTTAATCGCTTGGTGCGCACAGCACACCCTACGGGACCGGCGCGCGTTTAGCGGCTCACTGCAACCACGGCGGCGGTGGCGGCTCGTCGCTTTTGGCGGGGCCTTCGGCGTCTGCTCGGGCCGCTTGTTTACGCTGTTCGTCCAGGCGCGCGGCCTCGATTTCACGCATAACCGCACCGACATCCGCGCTCTCTTCTTCCTCGGCAAACTCACCGGTCAACACGCTGGCTGGATGCAAGGTGCCGGCTTCGTAGAGCGCCCACATTTCTTTGGCGTAGCGGGTGTCTTTCAGCTCTGGCGCGTAGCGGCCGAAGTAGGCAGCCATGTTGCCGACGTCGCGCTCCAACATGCTAAAGGCGTGGTTATTGCCGGCGGCATCCACGGCTTGCGGCAGGTCGATAATCACCGGGCCTTCGGCGTCCAGCAGCACGTTGAATTCCGACAAGTCGCCATGCACCAGACCGGCACAGAGCATCAGCACGATCTGGCGGATCAGAAAGGCGTGGTAGGAGCGCGCCTCTTCCGGCTCCATGGTCACATCATTCAGGCGTGGCGCCGCATCACCGTCGGCGCCGGCGATCATTTCCATTAGCAGCACACCGTCGAGGAAGTCGAACGGTTTCGGTACGCGTACGCCAGCGCTGGCTAAGCGAAACAGGGCCGAGACTTCAGCGTTCTGCCAATTCTCTTCCTGCTCTTTACGGCCGTGCTTGGAGCCCTTGGCCATGGCCCGGGCGTCGCGGCTATTACGGACTTTGCGGCCTTCCTGGTACTCCGCGGCCTGGCGGAAACTGCGTTTGTTCGCTTCTTTATAAACCTTGGCACAACGCAACTCTTTACCGCAGCGCACCACATATACCGCTGCTTCCTTGCCGCTCATAAGCGGGCGCAGCACCTCATCGACCAAGCCATCTTCAATCAAGGGTTCAATGCGTTTGGGAGTCTTCATCAGCTTTTATCAAGGGTCCTTTTATGCCAGATGTCGGAGGGCGTGCCATGCGCGTTAGCCGGCTGGCGCCCATCCTCTCACAGCCCGTTGCAGATGCCGACCCTGCAGACGCGACAGAGGGCAAATCGTTGGCATATGGAGTGTGCTTTGCAGAGCAGGTTCGTACAAATTGGCTACCTCCGTGGGCCCCGCCCGCGCGGAGATAGAGAGAAAAACCCCAGCTAACCCCGCTGCAAATTGTGTTTTAACGCCTCTATGGCATAGCGCACTTTCGCCGGCTGCGCATCACGCCGTGGCGTCACCAAGTACAGCGGCAGCGGCGCATGTTGCCAATCGGGCAATACCCGTTGCAGCCGGCCACTGACCAACTCGCCGCGCACTTCCGGCTCAGGCTGAATCGACAAGCCCATGCCGGCCAAGGTGAATTCCCGCGCGGCAATCATATTGTTGCAGCTGATGCGGCTTTCCAGCTTCAACCGGCGCTCCTGACCCTTGCCGTTATGCAGCACCAGCTGTTGCGGCAAATGTTGGGTACTGAGGCTAAGCCAGTCGAGCTGTTGCAATTGCTCGGGGCTTTCAATGCTGGGGTGTTGCGCCAGATAAGCGGGCGAGGCGCAGAGCACGGCATTCCAATCGACCACATGACGGGCTACCAGGCTGGAGCTTTCCAGACGCCCAACGCGAATGGCGATATCGATACGCTGCTCAATCAGATCGACCTGCTCATCATCAAAAAACACCTGCAAGCGCAGTTGCCGGTGGGCCGAAAGCAGCGGCGCCAACGCCCGGCTCAAACGCCCGCCGGCAAAGCCCACCGGCGCGGCGATGCGTAATTCACCCACCGGCGCATCACGCAATTCCAGCAAACGCTGCTCGGCTTCTTGCGCCAAGGCCAACACCTGAGCACAGCTGCGATAAAAGGTGGCGCCAGCTTCGGTCAGGGTGAGCTTGCGGGTGGTGCGGTGCAGCAGGCTGACCTGGGTGCTGGCTTCAAGCTTGCTGATTTGCTGGCTGACGGCCGAAGCGGTCATGCCCAGCTCGGTGGCGGCAGCGACCATCGAGCCTTTATCCACCACCGTGGCAAACACGGCCATGCGTTTTAGCTGTTCCATTATTAAGTTTTGCTTAACTGTTTAAGCCTTTTTAGCCTATTTCTTTGCGCTTTACCCATCGCCATGATGGCTTCCAGGTATTACCCATTCGGAGAACGTTATGAAACTCGCATTGATCGGCGCCAGCGGCTTTGTTGGCGCAGCTGTTTTGCAGGAAGCCTTGAACCGTGGCCATGAAGTGACAGGCATTGTTCAGCACCCGGACAAGCTGCCCGCTCACGCCAACCTCAAAGCGGTTAAGGCCGATGCCTATAACGCTGACGAGCTGGCTACCGCGCTCAAGGGGCATGACGCCGTGGTTAGCGCGTTTAATCCGGGTTGGGACAAGGCCGATATCCTGCCGCTATTTCTCAAAGGCAGCGCGGCGATTGTGGCGGCGAGCAAGCAGGCCGCTGTGGGTCGTCTGCTAGTGGTTGGCGGTGCCGGCAGCTTGTATGTCGCGCCGGGGCTGCAATTGATCGACACGCCGGACTTCCCCGCCGCTTACAAAAATGGCGCCGAAGGCGCACGTCAGCACCTCAACCAATTGCGCGAAGAGCGCGAGCTGAGCTGGACCTTTCTATCGCCGCCCGCGCTGTTGCAGCCAGGCACACGCAGCGGCCAGTACCGCGTTGGTAGCGAAGAGTTATTGATGGACGGCGCGGCCCCAGCGGGCATCAGCGTGGAGGATTTAGCCGTGGCGATTGTGGATGAACTGGAGCAGCCCAAACAGGTGAATAAGCGGTTTACTGTCGCCCGCTAATCCCCACGTAGGGTGTGCTG